>CAYSVE010000718.1:0-3212 GCA_964434365.1 uncultured Anaerolineaceae bacterium
CATCCACACCCACAACGACGTCGAACTCGCGGTCGCGAACTCGTTGGTGGCAGTTCAGACCGGGGCCACGCACGTCCAGGGCACGATCAACGGGTACGGCGAACGCTGCGGCAACGCCAACCTGTGCAGCATCATCCCAGACCTGCAATTGAAGATGGGCTACGACTGCGTCATCCCGGAGAACCTTCGCACGCTCACGCATCTGTCGCGCACCGTCGCCGAAATCGCCAACCTCGCGCCCGATGAACACCTCGCCTACGTCGGCAAGAGCGCCTTCGCGCACAAGGGCGGTATCCACGTCGCCGCGATTCGGCGCAATGTCGATAGCTACCAGCACATCGACCCGTCACTTGTCGGTAACGAAATGCGCGTGCTCGTCAGCGACCTTAGCGGGCGGGGCAACCTGCTCAGCAAGGCCGAGGAGTTCAACCTCGATGTGACGAAGGCCGAGGCCGTGCAGGTGCTTGAGGAGATCAAGCAGCTGGAGAACGAATGCTTCGTCTTCGAAGGTGCCGAGGCATCGGTGGCGGTGCGGTTGCACCGGGCACAACCCGGCTACCAGCCGATTTTCACGCTCATCGACTTTACGACGATTGTGGAAGACCGCCAGGGGCGCGGCCCGCTGGCCGAAGCCATGGTGAAGATCGACGTGGATGGCGATGTAGTCCACACCGCTGCCGAGGGTAACGGCCCGGTCAATGCGCTGGACCTCGCGCTGCGCAAGGCCCTCATGCCGCGCTACCCGCAAATCGCCAGCTTCCAACTGGTGGACTACAAGGTGCGTATCCTCGATAGCGACCACGGCACGGCAGCAACCACGCGCGTGCTCATCGATACACAAATGGGCACCCATCGCTGGAGCACTGTCGGCGCCGGCCAGAACATCATCCGCGCCAGTTGGCTGGCCCTCGTCGACAGCGTCGAGTACGGCCTGAGCCTCGTCGGCGAGGAAACCGTGCCCGACGACGACATCGATATTGTGGAGACAAGCTAATGCGTACCTGGGGGGGATTTTTGTGTACGGCGGTTCTGGCGCTGCTTCTCGCAGCATGTGGGGGCGATTCGCCTGCGGGTGGTGGTGGTGGTGCAACGACCGGGCAGGGGGCGACGGGTGGCCAGGCGACATCCGCTGTAACGAACACACCACGCCCAACGCAACCGCCCCGTGAGGACCCAACACCGTTGCCGAGTGCAGTCGATGGGGGCATCATCACGGGCGGCGAGACCCTCGCTGTCGAGTTGCCAGGCGGTGCGCCAGTCGATGTGACATACAGGGCGACCGGACCGACTACCATCAGTGTGAGCGCGCGCGCCCTGGGCGATGACACCGACGGCAATCCGTTGGACCTTGTGATGGAAGTGCTGGACGCAAACGACGAACAACTCGCGTACAACGACGACCACTTCAGCGACCGCACCGACCTTGGCAGCAGCGATAGCGCCATCGTCGCGTTGCCTCTGCCCACCGAGGGGGACTATCGCATTCGGCTGAATGCCTTCAACGGGGCGCAAAGTGGTCGTGCCGAAGTCGCATTGCAGACCATCGATGTGAATGCTACGGCGACTGCCGATGCCATCGCGTTGACGGAGGCCGCCGAATGACCCGCAAGGACACCGTTTGGACGAGTGCGGAAGTTGCCGCGAGTTACCTCGAAGGCATGCGTGGCGCGATTCCGCTCGCCGGTGCCCAACTGGCCATCATGTTGCGGGTGATTGCCGCCGCCCGCCCAAACGGTGTAACACGCTTCATGGACCTCGGCTGCGGCGATGGGGTGCTCGGTGCGGCGCTGCTGGAAGTGTATCCGAAAGCTGAGGCCGTGCTGGTCGATTTTTCCCAGCCGATGCTCAACATCGCAAAAGAAAAACTCGGAGACCGCGCAACCTACGTCTTCGGCGATTACGCCACACCCGATTGGCTGGATGCGGTCGAGGGGCCGTTCGATGTGATCGTCAGTGGGTATTCCATCCATCATCAGCCAGACGCGCGCAAACGTGAGGTCTACGCCGAAATCTTCGACCTGCTCGCGCCGGGTGGGGTGTTCCTCAACATGGAGCACGTGGCGCCGCGTGCGTCGTGGGGCGAAGCCGCCTTCGACGACCTGTTCCTCGACGCGATGGTCACAAGCCTCGCCATGACCCGCGAACAGGCCGCAGACCGGCATCACAACCGGCAGGACAAACACGCGAATATCCTCGCCACCGTGGAAGACCAATGCGATTGGCTGCGCGAAATCGGCTATGCGGAGGTCGATTGCTGGTTCAAAGTGTTCGAGCTGGCGTTGTTCGGTGGTGTGCGCAGTTGATGGTTTCGGCGGGTGGTTGTTTTGCGTCGGGTCGGGTAGGCACTGCCCTGCGCCATGCCGCGCCCGATATTGAACACACATCGAAATCCCATGCCCCGCCCGATAAAATGCCCACCGACAGACATAATTTCTGAGGGTGCAGCCGCGCCCTCGTTTTGCGTTTTACCAAGGAGAAACAGATGAAAGCGACGATTGCAGTCCTCCCCGGCGATGGCATCGGCCCGGAGGTGACAGCGAAGGCCGTGCAAGTGCTAAAGAGAATCGCCGAGACGTACGGCCACGACTTTATCTTCAACGAGGCCCTGATGGGCGGCATCGCCATCGATGAAACCGGCAATCCGCTGCCCGATGAGACCATCGCCGTGTGCGAGGCCGCCGACGCGATTCTGCTCGGGGCCGTCGGCGGCCCCCAATGGAGCGACCCGACGGCCTCGGTGCGCCCGGAGCAGGGCCTGCTGAAGATTCGGCAGCACTTCGGCCTGTTCGCGAACCTTCGCCCGGTGAAGGCCTACCCCGCCCTTGCCGAGCACGCGCCGCTCCGTGCCGACCTGCTCGCGGATGTCGACATGCTGTTTGTGCGCGAACTCACGGGTGGGGCGTACTTCGGCCCGCGCGAGGAGCAAGGCGACGGCGACAGCGCCTACGACACGCTGCTCTACACCCGCCCAGAAGTCGAACGGGTGGCGAATGTCGCCTTTCGTGCTGCGCAGGGCCGCCGCAAAAAACTCACGTCTATCGACAAAGCCAACGTACTTGCCTCCATGCGCCTGTGGCGGCGCACCGTCGTCGAGGTCCACGAGGATTACGACGATGTCGAGCTAGAGCACCTCCTCGTCGATGCCGCGACGATGCATATGCTCACCCGTCCTGGCTCGTTCGATGTGAAAGTGGCGGGCAACATGTTCGGCG
>CAYSVE010000719.1:0-3202 GCA_964434365.1 uncultured Anaerolineaceae bacterium
ATCTCATGGGGTTGTGGCCGCTGCTGACGCTGCTGCTGGGGTGGTTGATGGCTGACCTGTGGAATTTTCGGCGGTGGGTGGGGCAGGCCGTACTGATACTGTGGGTTGGGTTCGCGACTTTCAACACACTGACGCTCGACCGGCGCTTTCAACTCGATGACACGCAGCCGATGCCCTGGCGCGAAATGCAAGCCGCCGTTATCGAACACGGTGCGCCGGAGGCCGATGTGCTGGTGTTTAAGGCGGTGTTCAGTCGTATGCGCGAGCACTACTCCCACGGGTTGACGGTGCAACGGCAAATCGTCGAAACGTGGCACGACCGCGATGACATGGGCGGTTTCATCGCTGGGACGTTGCGCGTTTGGGTCGTCGAGGATTTACATCATACGAATGCGACTGGCGACGAAGAGGTGGCTTTCGCATTGTTCGATGCGGCGCTGGCCGACAACTACGCCCTGTGCCAAACCTACATCGCAGACAATACGCTGACGCTGGCGCTTTACGTCCGCGAGGCGGTTTTCTGCCCGCAGGGCGAGCCGCTGTACACCTTTGCGAACGGCGCGGCGCTCACCGGTTTCGAGGCCGATGCAGCCGCAGCCGAAACGATCATCATCCGCATGAATTGGGCGATGCCCAACCCGACCGAACCCTACTCGATTGCGCTACACGTCGTCGACCGGAACGGCGCGATCATCGCACAGGGCGACCGTGGCCTGACGAACGGCCCGGCGCAGGTGCAAATCGATGGGATTACGCCGGGTGAATACGACTTGCGGGTGGGCCTGTACACATGGCGCGACGGCACACCAGTCGCTATCGAAGGTGTGGATGCGTCGGTCGTGGTCGTAACGATGGTTAGCGTAACAGAGTGATGCTCTCGTCCCCGCACGTTAATTTGAGCGTGGTCCACGGGGCGGTGATGCGCTGTGCCTCGAAGTTGCTGGGCAGGTTGGTGAGGCCGGTCTGGCGGCGGTCCATGATGTGGTAGGCGATGAACTCCGGTTCGCCGGGCAGCAGGTAGGTCAGGTGGTCATCGAGGGTGTAGCTGCCGCCACCGTTACTGAATACAACCGTGTCGGCACCGGTGTGAACCGCGCCGACCACCGCAAACAACAGTTGGTCGAAGATAAAATTGGTGGCGTCGGTGGGTTGGGTGCGCCGAATCAGTTCGCGCAAGTAGTCGATGCTGCTGCGGTATAGTAACCGGGGAATCGCGTCAAGGGGGGTATGGCGCTTCACAAGGGCCGAGGCCTCCGATGCGAGAAATGTCGAAATCGTTGCGGCAGCGCACTGCGGTCCCCGGTGTTGGCCTTCGGCAACCACGCCGATGACCGCATCGTCGATTAAGCTGGCCCGGCTACCACGGCTGATATACGATTCGTTTAGGCTGTACATGTGTATCGCTCCGCGTTGATTTACCCGTCATGCCTCAACCGTATCGCAGCCAACTCTAAATGGGCTGTACAACGTCTATATAGCGGCTATATCCTTGTGCAGAGATTTTAGTGTTTGAAAACGAGCGCCGACCGTTTATCAAGTGGTGGACTCGCAAACAGCCACAAGCCGATTTACATTATCATGAGTAACGTATGCTCCGTACCCGTGTAGACCTCAATTTCGAGCCACTGAGTTTGCTGTGGCCGGACGGCCTCCCGACCCAACCTCCACAAACCATTCCCTGGGACCACGACATCGGCCTGAGTGAGTTGGTCGATGCGCTAACGACCGACCGCCGCTACAAGGCCACGATCCGCCAAATTTTGGCGACGCTAACCACCGATACCGCAATCATCAGTTATCGGCAGGGGGTGCTCGCCGATTTTGTTGCAAACCCGGCCCTGGTCGATGCGGTGGAGGATTTGTTGCCCCGCCTTGCCGATATTCAGCAGGGGCATGTGATGTTCGGCAAGCAGCGCCGCAACGTACTGCTAGCGACCGCCGACCGCCTCTCGGAACTTGACCTGTACACCGAAGTGATCCTCGATTTGCACGGCGCGTTGGTGAAGGCCACGCTGCAATCCGATGCGCTGGCGACCCTCCGCGACCGGCTGGATGATCTGGTCAATGATGAGGGCTTCGTCGGGTTGCGGGCACAGTTGCCCGAACTGCGTGAGCCGCTGCAAAACATCGTCAGCCTGACGGTCGGCATCAACCTCACAGCGGACCTTGAACCTATGAGTGCGGTGTTGTTGTCCATCAACGATACACCGCGTGGGGATGGCTTCGGGCTGCTGAATCAGATTATCGGGCGGACGGGCAACGACGATGCCGAAACCGGCCTCACACCGTTGCATCGCTTGCCGACCGACCCCGACCGGCGATTGTTCTCGCCGCTGTTTCAGGATTTGGATCGGTTGCTCACGACGACGGCGCAGCCAGTCGCGCGGGCGCTGAAAAAATATGTGCAAACGAGCAGCGGCCCGCTCGTAGGTTTGGAGCGCGAGCTGGCATTTTACGCGGCTGCGGCCCGTTTGATGCAGCAACTTGGGGCGTATGGCGTCGGGTTTTGCAGGCCGGGGGTACTGCCGATGGGGTCACGAGAAACCCACATCAGCGGGCTGCGGAACATTAACCTGTGCAGCCGCACGGCGAGCCGTGCCGTCGATAGCGACGTGATGTTCGATGAGGCAGGGCGCATCGCCATCCTCACCGGGCCGAACAGTGGCGGCAAAACGACGTATCTGCGGGGGGTGGGGTTGGCGCAAGTGATGTTCCAGGCGGGGTTGTTCATCCCGGCAGAAAGCGCGCGCATGAGTCCCGTCGACCGGTTGTTGACGCACTTCCCAGCGTTGGAGACGCGGCAGCAGGGGCGGCTTGAGGAGGAGGCCTCGCGGCTGCGGGAGATCTTCGCGGATGTGACGCCCAATACGCTGGTGCTACTCAACGAGACGTTCAGCAGTACGGCCTTGGGTGAGGCGTTGTACCTTGCGCAGGATGTGCTCGCCGGGCTACGAGCTGTCGGTGCGAGGGCGATCTTCGCGACGAAGCCCGGATGAAAGAGGTCGCCACCGGCTGTCGCCGGGCTTTTCACGTCGCGGCCAAGGTCTCGACCCATAGCCCAGACCCGCGACAGGCTCGGGCTGGACAAGGACCGGCAGGCCATAACCGGACATCCGATGGGCGGACATGGCGCCTTGACGCTGGCGATGGGCCATCCCGGACGCTTCACGTCGGTGTCGGCGTTTTCGCCGATCTGCAATCC
>CAYSVE010000720.1:0-3183 GCA_964434365.1 uncultured Anaerolineaceae bacterium
TAGTCCGCGCCGTGACTGGTATCTAGCACCCATGTGAAATCGACTGCCAGCGGACGCCCAACCTTACCTTCCATAATCAACTCACGAAAGCGGGTGTAAGCTGGCGCATAACGGTAGTTGAACGTCACACGTAGCGAGCGGCCTGTGCGGTCAATCGCATCGTAGATGGCGGTCATCTTGCCGATGTCGGTTGTCATGGGTTTTTCTTTTATCGCATCACAACCCAATTCCATTGCCCGAACAATGTAAATGTGGTGGGTTGCGTCGATTGTGGTCACGATCACCGTATCGGGTTTAGTTTCTGCTACCATTCGGTCGAAGTCTGCCGCAAGGTAGGTCTCGGCAGGGCGAACACCAGGGCGCTCACGCATCTGCTGGTTATACCATTTCATGCGTGTAAGGCTTAAGTCGCAGAACGCGACCAATTCGGCTGTATCTCGATAGGTGGTTGTAATTGCATCGACAAACATGCCCGCCCGCGACCCGGTACCGACCAGAGCATAGCGTTTCTTCTCAGTCATGCGCTGCCCTCATCAAACATCTAGCGGGTCATACTTATTGGCGACCCCGGCGAAGCTGGTCGATCCACACGGCTAAGATGATGATAGCGCCGGTAGCAATGTTCTGCCAGAAGGCCGAAATGCCAAGAATCGTAAGTCCGTTACGGATGGTTGCGATGATAAGCGCACCGACCAGCGTGCCGAGTATATTGCCCTCGCCGCCGAACAGGCTGGTGCCGCCGATGACCACCGCACCAATTGCCAGCAGTTCGATGCCGCTGCCGCCGGCAGGCTGGGCACTGGTCAGGCGTGAGGCTTCGATGAGGCTGGCAACGGCTGTGAGCAGGCCACTGATCGCATAAAGACCGATGATGATACGCCCATTACGCACACCCGATAGCCGAGATGCCTCGCTGTTGCTGCCGAGTGCGTATGTAAAGCGCCCGAAAGGGGTGTAGCGCAGTACAAACCAGCAAATGGCATAGACGACGAGCACGACGATAGTGGGCACAGGTACCAGATCACCGATACGCCCCTGGCCTAAGAATCCGAAGCGTTCTTCGAATATAAAAATCGGTGTGCCGTCATTGGCGAGCAGTGCCATACCCCGGGCAATACTCATCATACCGAGGGTGACGATAAACGGGGGCAGGTGTAATGAGGCAACGCCGACCCCATTGGCCACACCGAGCAAGGTTCCAGCGGCTAGCCCCGCCAGCATACCCGTTGCTAGCCCCAGGCCGCTTTCGATAGCAATACCCGCCATCATGGCGCTGAACGCAAACACCGAGCCTACCGACAGGTCGATACCGCCAGACAAAATCACAAATGTTTGCCCCGCCGCGATGAGCGCGACAACAGCAGCTTGTAGCGTGATTTGCAGGATGTTGTTGAGAGTAAAGAAGTAAGGCGATAACTGCGAAAGCACCAACCACATCAAAATTAAAATGAGAAACAGCGAAACTGCCTGGTCTGACAAGATATGCCGCAGCAGGCGTAGCGCACGCTCAAATTGACTGCTCTGTCTGTTTTTTACCTTTATATCTGTCATGTTGTCGTATCCTCACTGAGCTGTAAAGCGTAGTTCATGATGCGTTCCTCAGTGGCCTCTACACGGGGAAGCTCACCGACCAGGCCGCCCCTTGCCATCACGAGGATACGATCACTGAGTTGCAGGATTTCTGGTAAGTCCGACGAGATGACCAGCACCGCGCCGCCCTGCTCCCTGGCGAATGCGATGAGTAGTCGGTGGACTTCCTCCTTTGCGCCGATGTCTACCCCGGCGGTGGGTTCGTCGACGATGAGGATGTTCGTTTGCGGAAGCAACCACTTTGCCAGCACAACCTTCTGTTGATTGCCGCCGCTGAGAAACTTCACGGGCGTGTTCAGGTTAGCGGCACGGACGTTAAGCTGTCGTGCATACTGGTCGGTTTTCCGGCGCTCTTCGGTTATGTTGAGTAGGACACCAGCTAAGACACTTCTACCGCTTGCCCAGTAGGGCAGCGT
This sequence comes from uncultured Anaerolineaceae bacterium, assembly GCA_964434365.1. GTDB lineage: Bacteria > Chloroflexota > Anaerolineae > Aggregatilineales > Phototrophicaceae > CAYSVE01. Next base: position 2,007 of record CAYSVE010000720.1, read on the forward strand.
CATGTTTTCTCGGATGCCCATGCTCATGCACAGGCCGCTTGTCCCCCGGTCTTCAGTCAAAAAGCCAATGCCGTGTGACAGGGCTTCGCGAGGATGGCGAATATGAACCGGTTTTTCATGGATGTAAATGGTCCCATTGTCTGGCGGGTGCACACCGAAGATGGCCTCGGCGACTTCGGTTCGTCCTGCACCAACTAGCCCGGTAATGCCGAGGATTTCGCCCTGATGCAGGGTAAAATTTACATTGCTAAAATGCCCCTCGCGGGAGAGGTTTTCCACCCGCAGGAACTCCGGTGCGTTGGCGGTAGGTTCGCCAACATCGATTTGATTCAGGTCGCGCCCGATCATCATGCGAACGAGTGTATCGAAATCGGCTTCGCCAATGGGCAACGTGCCGATTTGATGACCGTCGCGCAGCACAGTCACACGGTCGCCCACACGATTGAGTTCCTCAAGACGGTGCGAGATATAAACGATACCAACGCCCTGCTGCTTCAGGTTGTTGATAAGCTGAAACAGGCGATCAACTTCTCGCTCGGTGAGTGAGGCTGTGGGTTCATCCATAACCAGGATGCGCGCCTTGCGCCCCAGCGCGGCGGCGATTTCAACCTGCTGGCGGGCGGCAACACTCAGTTTTTGAACCGGTGTGCGGGGGTTTAGCTCTGCCCCCACCCGCTCCAGCAATGCTTCGGCCTCCCGGTACATCGTGCGCCAGTCCACAAGGCCCAGATGGGTGCGTGGGAAATTGCCCAGAAAGAGGTTTTCTGCAATCGAAAGGTGGGTCGCCTGGCTGAAGTGCTGGTAAATGGTGCTGATGCCTGCGTCACGTGCATCGGTAGGATGTGTGAAGCGCACCGGCTCACCGTCGATCAGGATCTCGCCGCCGTCGGCGCGGTAAGCAGCACTCAGGATTTTCATGAGGGTCGATTTGCCAGCCCCGTTTTCCCCCAGGAGTACGTGAACCTCTTCGGGATACAGATCGAAACTGACTTCGTGCAGTACGCGCACACCATAGAACGCCTTCACAATCGAGCGCATCTCCAGCAGCGGTGATGGTGATTGTTTCACCCTTGCCCCCTTACAATTTGGATAGAACGGTCGGTAGTGCAACCACCACCGACCGTTGACGATCGTTTGACTATTCAGGCAGGTTAATCAGCGCCTGGATTTCGGGATC
>CAYSVE010000721.1:0-3181 GCA_964434365.1 uncultured Anaerolineaceae bacterium
AACAGAACTACTTCAATCCTTTCGCAATTCATAACGCTTACGCTGGGGCAAATCACGCTGCTATTGGCTGCGCGCGCCTTCCGCGCGACGGACGCGCGAGGGTGGCTGGCAGCGGCAGGCTTCGTAGCCGGGCTGTTGTTCTGGCTGGCGTGGTTAGGCTTCTACTATTTCATCCCGGCGGCGATCGTCGGCCTGGGGTGGCTCATCGGGCGATGGCGCGAACGGCGCACCTTCGAGGCCGTCGCGTGGGGCGTCACCGCTTTCGCCATCGGGAGCGCGCCATTCTGGCTCTACAACGCGGCACACGGATGGCCCACGTTCGTCGAGGCGCTGGGCGGGGAATTGCTCACACGCGCGGAGGTACTGGCCGTGTTCGCGCACTTCCACAGCGATCTACTGCTGCGCCTCACAAGCGGTGACCCGGCGTGGGGTGGCATCGGTCGGGCAGGGCGCTGGTTAGCAGCTTCGGTGTATGTGGCGGGGTGGTTCGCACTACTTGCTAAAGCGGTCGCCAAAAAGAACGCCGCAGCGTGGATGCTGGCCGGGGTCGCACTGACGATACCCGCCATTTACTTCGGCAGCAGCTATGCCCGCAACGCGCTCAACCCCTTCGGTGTCGATGCCACCGGACGTTACGTCGTGATGCTCCACTCGGTATTGCCGATAGGCATCGCGTTGCTGACGGATTTTCGCGGCCTCGCAAAGGGGTTGGGTGGCTGCGCGGTCGCGATCGTCCTTGCGCTGAACCTCACAGGCATTGCGCTCACCGATCATGTACGCATGTTCGATTCGCCGTACTACGACCGCTTGCCCGTATCACTCACACCACTCATCGACTATTTGCAGGTAAACGATATCGAATATGTGTGGACCGATGTTGGCATCGCGCAACCGCTGATGTTCGCCACCGAGGAAACGATCATCGCCGCAGACTACTGGGACATCGCGATTGCTGGTGGGTTGGTGCGCTTCCCCGCCGCATTCGATGCGGTATATGCCGCCGCCCTCCGCGGCGACCGTGTGGCATACATCGTGCCGGTAAATAGTGAACACCCGCCACTGCAACAGGCCCTCGACGCGGTAGAGATCGGTTACGACGAGGACAGAGTGGGCGACGTAGCGATATACACCCCCCACGAAGCGCTCGACCCCGCAACGATTGCCGCCGGATTGGGGTACCAGTACTAGGGGTTTATGAACCGTATTTGAACGCTCGTCTTTGCACGGTCAAGTACGGTAATTTAACCCCCAAAAGGTTTGTATTGCGTTTTTGTTGCGGCGGGGCAGTCGTAGCGAGTAATATTCCCCTATCAGAGAGGGAAACTAGCATGAAAACAAAAACGATCAACTACCATAACCAGGACAATGAACTCGGGGCACGCGGCGAATATGTCGACACCGACTCGCGGCGCATCATCATTATTTACCCCGGCAACAACTACACGTCGCATCATCCGGTGTTGTATTACCTCGCGCAGATGGGCGCACAAATCGACTACGATGTGCTATCGCTGTGGTACAGCTTCCAGCTCAACGATACCCCGTTCGAATCGGGGAAGATCAAATCGGTATACATCCAAACACAACGCGTGATCGAACAGGTACTAAACGCCCGCGACTACGATCACATCGTCATCGTTGGCAAATCGCTGGGTACGATTCTGGCGTTGCAGATGGCGGCAGGGTTCGAGCACCCGAACAAACACCTTATTTTGCTCACACCGCTGTTGAAGGCCGTCGAGGCGGCCCACGCGTTCCGGTCGTTGGTGATCATCGGCAGCGAGGACCGCTACTTCGACGACCAAAACCCCCTCATCACGGCGGCACCGGCCAACATCACCACCCGAGTGATGCCTGGCCTGGACCATGCCCTGGAATACAAAGATGACTGGCGAGCGTCATCCGAGGCACTGTGGGACATCATCGACACGTGTGAGGCTTTCCTCAAGGACACATGAGAAAGCTGCAAGCGCATCGCGATATACGCTAGAATGGCGCAAAGTAGGTATTCCGTGCAGGCCGCATGACGCAAACTCGCTTCGACTACGGCGGTGAAGGCCCGCCGATACACATGGCGGTGGCAAACGGCTTCCCACCACAAACATACACCCCTATGCTGGAACCGTTAACTGTTGACTACACAATTTTCAGCTTGCCGCCACGCCCACTCTGGCGACCAACCCCTCCCCCCGAAACAGCCCCGACGTGGGCAACAATGGCCGAGGATATCCTCGCCGGCCTGGCATCGCACGGTGCCAACCGTGTGATCGGCGTGGGGCACAGTATGGGGGCCATCGCGACCATTATCGCCGCTGTAACCAAACCACAATGTTTCCGGGGCATCATTCTGCTAGACCCGACTGTGTTCCAACAGCGACAGTTGACGGTCGCGTGGGCGATGCGCCAGGTAGGCCTGAAGTGGCGGTTGCCGCTGGTCCAGCGTGCAGTGCAACGCCAATCGGCTTTCGACAGCCGCGAAGCAGCCTTCGACTATTGGCGTGGCAAGCGTCTATTCACCGATTGGGATGATATGGCGCTGCACCACTATGTAGACGGCCTTACAGAACCGGACGAAGCAGGTGGCATACGCTTGGCCTGGGCACCAACCTGGGAAGCGCACTACTACGCGACAATTTTTGCCGCTTCCTGGCGATACATCCGCCAGTTGAGTGTGCCAGTGCTAACAATACGCGGCACGACGTCGAACACGTTTTTAGAACCCGCAGCGGCCAAAATGCAACGATCCTTACCCGAGATGACCTACGCCGAAATCGAGGGGCACGGGCATTTGTTCCCACAGTCCGCCCCCGACGAAACGCGTGCTATCATTCAACGTTGGTTAACGAGTTTGGAAGGATAATATACATGAAGCGTTTTCTTGCATTGTTCGCAGTATTGGGTGTGATGGTCGCCCTGGTGGGCGCGGCCAGCGCCCAGGAAGAAGCCGAGACGGGCAGCGGTGGCCCGGTAATCCTCGGGGCATTTGGCGGTGACCCCAGCAACCTGAACCCCATCCTGTTCAGCGATGGCACCTCTGGTGACGTCGTCGCGCGGATGTTCATGGGCTTTCTGGGCATCAACCCGCAAACCGGCACTATCGAGCCGAATGTGCCGGATAGTCTCGTCACCGGTTTGGAAGTTAGCGAAGAGGGTACGGTCTACACCTTTACCCTGCGCGATG
>CAYSVE010000722.1:0-3174 GCA_964434365.1 uncultured Anaerolineaceae bacterium
AGCTGGGTTCAGACCGTCGTGAGACAGGTCGGTCTCTATCCGCTGTGGGCGTTAGATACTTGAGAGGAGCTGCCCCTAGTACGAGAGGACCGGGGTGGACGAAGCGCTCGTGTGCCGGTTGTCACGCCCGTGGCAGCGCCGGGTAGCGATCTTCGGAACGGATAACCGCTGAAAGCATCTAAGTGGGAAGCCGACCTCAAGACGAGGTATCTCATCCCCAAGAGGGAGTAAGACCGCTAGCAGACGACTAGTTAGATAGGTCGGGCGTGGAAGCGCAGCAATGTGTGGAGCGGACCGATACTAATGGTCGAGGGCTTACCGAGAAACACCCTGCATGTGATGCGGGGAGGGGGTCACTCTGGCGAGAGTGGCGGCAGGCAAAGTGGCGAGAAAAACAATCCAAATATGCGTGTTGGCAAGGCAAATGCCGACGAAAAACCAAGCGAAAACACACCAACCCTCACGAGTGAGGCCACGCCGAGGCGGGGCGAGATGGCGGAGGGGGGCTGCGACGCAAAGCAGGCAGCAGGGTGTGTGCAAGGCAAGACGAGAAGCAGCGCGCGCCAGGGAATGTTGGTGGCTAGAGCAGCGGGGGTACACCCGGCTCCATCCCGAACCCGGCAGTTAAGCCCGCAAGCGCCGATGGTACTGCACTGGAGACGGTGTGGGAGAGTAGGCCGCTGCCAACGCGAGTTTTTCCCGACGAGCGCGAGGCAAGACCGTCAGTCGAGCACCTACCCGGCGAGCCAGGCAAGCGGAAACAACCTCCCGGACGCAAGCAACACCCAATCTCCCCCAGAACGAGGCGACCCATGGCCCACTCGTGTTGTGTTTTCTACGGCGACCCCGCAGGCGGTCGCTTTTTTTGTTTCTACACCACTATAAACCCCACAACCCTTCATTATTAAGTAACAAACGGCACGAAACAGCCGCCACGGTTAGTTTTTCCTCATTGTGGCGTAGGTTTCCGCGCATAGCCAACCCTCGCGTAACAAGGTAGACTTTGTTAAGAGATTTCGTGAGGAAGTTTATGGCTCGATCACTCCAGTCCAACGACAAGAAGTTGCCACCGTGGATGGTCGTTTATGTGACCAACAACCCGCAGGAGGCGCACATCGTCGCCGGGCGGTTGGAACACGAGGGCATCAAAACGATTGTGCATCAGGAGGCCGGTGCAAGCGCGATCGGCATTAGCGTGGGCCTGTTGGGTGAGGTGAAAGTGCTCGTCAGTGCTGCCGATTACGACGCCGCGCTCGATATTCTGTACCCCGAGGACATGCCAGAACTCGATGATGGGGCCGTCATCTACGACGACGAAGACGACCCCTACGACGATGACGAATAACACCCTCACCGCCATCGATGGTTTGCTAGTCGGCCACTACACCGATGTGGAGGCCGCGACCGGTTGCACGGTGATCTTGTGTCCGCCGGGTACCGTTGGCGGGGTGGACCAACGCGGCGGTGCGCCCGGCACCCGCGAGACCGATTTGCTCCGTCCGATGCACCTGGTGGAACACGTACACGCGCTGGTACTCAGTGGCGGCAGCGCGTTCGGCCTGGCGACTGCCGACGGTGTGATGCGCTATCTGCGCGAGCGTGAAATCGGTTTCAGCACGCCCTCGGGTTTAAACGTGCCCATCGTCCCGGCGGCGATTTTGTACGACCTCGAAGTGGGGCAGCCGATGCCACCGACCGCCGATGACGGCTATACGGCTTGCCTCGCGGCGACCGCCGCCCCGGTGCCTATGGGCAGCGTCGGGGCTGGGGCAGGCGCGCGAATCGGCGCGATGGCGGGCAACGCCCGCGCGACCAAGGGCGGCATCGGCAGCGCAGCCATCGACCTCGGCGGCGGGCTTATCGTGGCGGCCCTCGTCGCCGTGAATGCCGTCGGCAATGTGCTCGACGAGCGCGGCCAGATACTCGCAGGCCTTCGCAACGAAGACGACACCGGCTTCGTGGATATGCTGCAAGCCATGCGTGCGGCCCGTCCAACGGGCAGTAACACCGTCATCGGCGTGTTGGCGACCAACGCCTCGTTGCCGAAGGAACTCGTGAATAAGGTCGCGCAGATGGCCCATGATGGCCTTGCACGGGCCGTTAAGCCCGCCCATACCCTCTTCGATGGCGACACGATTTTCGCGCTTGCAACGGGTGAAGTGGCGGGCGATGTGAACCTGGTTGGCGCATACGGTGCCGAAGTTTTCGAGCGGGCGGTGCGTGCTGGCGTGCGCGCTGCGACGACCCTGGGCGGCGTTCGGGCGTTAACGAGGCCTTAAAACGAGCGGCTTAGCACTTTAAACGGTGCTTATCATCTGTAAGTAACTGTTAAGCAGAAAAAAAGTGAGAGCGCTATGCAAGCACGCGGGACCAAAAAACACGTGAGTAACGTACTGATTGTAGAAGACGAGACCACACTCGCCGAAAACCTCTCGGACAAACTGAGCGGCGAGGGCTTTGAAGTGACGACCGTCCACAACGGCGAAGAGGGCCTGGAACTCATCCGCACCGAACGACCCGACCTCATCGTGCTCGACATCATGCTGCCTGGCCTCGACGGCCTTAGCATCTGTCGTATCGTGCGTAACGATACCGCCACCGCTCACATTCCCATCATCATGCTAACGGCGCGCGGTACCGAGGTCGACAAAATCGTGGGCCTCGAAAGCGGTGCCGACGACTACATCGTGAAGCCGTTTGGCCTGGGCGAATTCCTCGCGCGCGTGCGCGCCGTAATGCGCCGTGCGCCGGTGCGCCCAACCCTCCAACAGGATGAACTGGAGTCGGAAGACCTCAACCTAAACCTGACGGGGCGGCGCGTGTTCAAGGGCGACGAGGAGATCAAGCTCAGCAATAAGGAGTTCGACCTGCTTGCCGAGTTGATGCGCAACCGGGGGGCGGTGCTCTCGCGCGACCTCATCCTGACGAAGGTGTGGGGCTACGACTACTTTGTCGACAAGCGTACCGTGGACGTGCATATTCGTTGGCTGCGCGAGAAGATCGAAAACGACCCGAGCAACCCCAAGCGCATCATCACCGTCCGTGGTGTGGGCTATCGCTTCGAGGGTTAGTGCTGTGAGGGCTTGCCTATGAACTACAGCGAAATTATGGCAAAGGCCGCTTACGAGGCCATGATGGTGCTTAACGAGTCGCGCGAGGTCGTCGCGATGAACG
>CAYSVE010000723.1:0-3169 GCA_964434365.1 uncultured Anaerolineaceae bacterium
TGAGACGGAGTAAGCGACCATCAGCACGTTCCTCGAAGCCACCTGGCAGGCCCTACAGCTCCTCGCTGCATTGGACCCCGCGGTAACCGAAATCGTCGCCCGCTCGCTGCAGGTGACAGTCTTCGCGCTGCTCATCAGCACGGTGTTGGGCATCCCGTTGGGCACCTGGGCCGCGCTCACGAACTTCCCGGGCAAGCGCGTGTTCACGGCGTTCATCTACACGGGGATGGGCCTGCCGCCGGTGGTCGTGGGGTTGGTGGTGTACCTGATGCTGAGCCGCAGCGGCCCTCTCGGCGACCTCGGCTGGCTGTTCACCGTCCCGGCGATGGTGCTCGCGCAAACGATTATCGCGACGCCGCTCATCATCGGCGTGACGCTCAGCAGCGTGCTCGGCACCGATAGCCAACTGCGCCCGCAATTGCACGCGCTGGGGGCTACCCCCTGGCAGGCGACCGTCGCGCTGCTGTACGAGGCCCGCTTCGGGCTGATCGTCGGGCTGGTGGCCGGGTTCGGGTCCATCATCAGTGAGGTGGGCGCGGTGATGCTCGTCGGCGGCAACATCGATGGCCGCACGCGCGTGCTTACCACGGCTGTTGTGCTGGAAACACGCCGGGGCAACTTCGACCTCGCGCTGGCGCTGGGCATCATTCTGCTGAGCATCTCGTTCATCACGAACCTGCTGCTGGTGCTTTTGCAGGGCCGTGCCGGGCTAGAAACGCCATGACGATGCCACAACGCTCCACGTTGTACACCCTGCGCGGCGTGCGCCAGACATACGGTCGCCGCACCGTGCTGAACATCGCCAGCCTGCAAGTGTGCGAAGGCGAAATTCTGGCGCTGGTAGGGCCGAGTGGCGCGGGCAAAAGCACGCTGCTGCGGCTGCTCGCCCTGCTGGAGAAACCCGCTCAGGGCAGCGTTCAACTGTCGATAGACGACCACACCTTCGACCGGGGCAACGCCACCATCGAAGACCGCAGGCAAATCGCGATGGCCTTTCAGCGTCCGTTGTTGCTCAGCCGCAGCGTCCGCGCGAATGTGGCCTACGGCCTGCGACTGCGTAAGGAGCGCAACATCGAAAGGCGTGTGGAAGCGATGCTCAAGCGCATCGCTATGCTGCCGCTGGCCGATGCTCGCCCGCGCACGCTAAGCGGCGGCGAGATGCAACGTGTTTCCATCGCGCGGGCCCTGGTGCTAGAGCCACGCGTGCTGCTGCTCGACGAGCCGACGGCCAACCTCGACCCGTACAACGTGCGCCTCATCGAAGGGCTATTGCGCGAGCAGCACGACCGCTACCACACCACGATCATCATCGTCACGCACAATATTTTTCAGGCGAAGCGGCTCGCGACGCGCGTCGGGTTGTTGTTGGATGGTGAACTCGTGGAGTGTGCCCCGGCAGCGACCTTCTTCGATGCGCCGACAGACCCACGCACGACGGCCTTCGTCAGTGGGGAGTTGGTGTATTAGCGGCAATAGTGGTGGCGTCGACGATAGGGTAGGGGCGCAGGCCATGCCTCGCCCCTCTTTACGCCCCGCGCGATTTACTGTGCTTTGTCCATCGAAATCGCCAGCGCCATCATATCGCTGAAGAAGCCAGGCGGTGGTGGCGTCACATGTACAGCGGTGAGCGTGGTATACCCCCCACCCGTGTACGCCACCACGACGATCATCACATAGGTGTCGTTTGCCGTCGCATCGAAGCGCAACACCTGGAACGTGCGCCCGCCGAACTCGCGCGCGGCGAAGTCATCGAGCGACGTCTCGACACCGTAGCCCGCAGCGGCCTGCACGCCATAGGTCTCCATGTAGAATGTCTCATTGAAGCCCGCCTGCCCCAACGACTGATCCAACTCGAAGACGGTTTGCAAGCCGAACATGTCGAGCGTTTGCAGAGTGGCGTTGGCGTCACTCTCGGCGATGACGTTGTAACGTGAAGACGGATAGCTGAAGGTCACACCGTTCGGAAACGAGACCGTCGCGTCGAAGTCGTTTATTTCCGACGGTTGCACATCGGCAGCGCTGACGAGCGGGTCACCGCTGGCGCCCTCGGTAGACGGAGCAGCTTCCACAGGCTCAGCTTCGGTTTCGGCTTCTACCGGTGCAAGCTCTTCGGTGAATGTCTCGCTCTGCTGAAGCCCCAGCGAACTCATGATGAGGTCCGCAGGCAGCGGGGTCGCCCCGTCCGGCGCGACGACCTCGACGGGTTGGTTGTAGTTGCCCACATTCACATTCAGCGTAAAGTCTAAGCTTGTAGGCGAATCGGCCATCCCGGCGATGTCTACATCGGCAGCGATTGTCGCGCCGCTGACGACCCCGCTTGCGGTATCGATCCGCTGCGAAGCGGACAGATTCGACGCACCCAGGACAGCAGGCGCACCTTCGAAGATAGCGTCGGCATCTACACCAGGGCCAGCCTCATCGGCGAATGCCTGGACTACGGGCGCGGTACTCTCGCTGGTGAACATATCGGCGAGGCTCAAAACCGCCGTGTAGGCGACACCTCCGCCATCTTCGGTACGAGACACTGTAATAAACTGTGTGGGGTCGACACTGCCCAGCGCACCGATGATCGGCATCAGGTCTTCCTGGTTGATACCCACCTGCCCAAGCGCCTCGTCGCTCAGCGACATCGGGTCTACGTCGAGGTCGTTCAGCGCGAGTTCGAACCAACCGGTTTCGGTGCCCGATGTCGGATCGACCGCGTTGACGTAGATCGACTCGCCAACGATGCGCAACTCGGCGGATAGGGGTGTCTCGGCGCCTTCAACCGTGGCCGAGCCGTCGAGCGTGAGGCTGGCGAGTTGGTTGTCGGGCGCGTAGGCACCGTTGCCACCCAGGTTCACCGACACGTTGCTGCCAGGCACGCCATCGATCAGCAGTTCAACGGTGTAGTCGAACGTAAATTGCGAACTCGCGAGGCTAGACTGGTTTGCAAAGGCGAGTTCGGCGATATTCTCTTCGGTGAGGCCGAACTGCGCCGACGCGGCCACCGGCAGCGTCAACATCAACAGCACTACGAGCATTAAGCGGTTCTTCAAGAGGTTGTCTCCTTCGTTTATCAACCACCGTATAGTGTAATCAAATCGACGAAGTAAGAAAATGAATTTCGTAAAGAGAGGGTTAAATGACGGACGAACCAAGCAAAATCGACCTGTTCTGGGAGGCGTAT
>CAYSVE010000724.1:0-3167 GCA_964434365.1 uncultured Anaerolineaceae bacterium
ATCATATCCGTTTTGAGTTGCTCTAACTCGCTGAGTTGCTTGTACAACGTGCGGTGTTCTGCCTGGTCGCGCTGGAGCTTCACGGCATACCGAATCGTGCGGGCGAGGAGTTTGGGCCGCAGGCGGTCTTTTTCGAGGAATTCGGTTGCGCCGCTTTCCAGCGCTTCCAGGTCCACCGCATAATCGCCGTGGCCTGTTAGCACAATGATGGGGGCCTCGGCCCCGGCCTCGCGCACGCTGCGCAGCAAATCCATGCCGTTGAGGTCGCCCAGGCGATAATCGAGCAGGTACACATCGTAGGCGTGGGCGCAAATTTTGTCGAAGGCCGCGTGGTACTTCGGCTCCCAGTCCACCTCGAACTGACCATCGCTGGCCGCGTTCAGCAGGTCTGCTGCGAACTCGTAGGCGCTAAGCTCATCGTCGACAATCAACACACGATAGATCGGTAAAACCATAGGAATCAGCAATTCTGCTCGCGAACAGGAATTTGAAAGCCGAAGGTGCTGCCTTCGCCGTAGGTGCTGCGGAAGCGCATCCGCCCGTTGTGGCGCTCGATGATGTTTTTGACGAGGTGCAGCCCCAGCCCCGTGCCCACGATTCTCTGTGTCTCCTCGGTTTGGATGCGGCTAAACGGCTGGAACAACCTGTGTTGGTGCTCCTTGGGGATGCCGAAGCCGTTGTCGGCCACCGCCACCGTGGCGGCATCGCCGTCGCTCTCCAGCATCACCTCGATGTGCCCCCCCTCGGGGGTGTACTTCAGCGCATTGCTGATGAGGTTGGAGACGGCCCCGTGCAAATACGCCTGGTGCCCGTTGATGCAAGTTGGCAGGTCGGGCACCAGTAACTCGTAGGTCTGGTTTTTCGTCTCGGCCTGGGCGATGTGTTCGTCGTAGGCGGTGCGCACCAGGGCACTCAGGTCGATCGGCTCCATGTCGTCTAAGTTGGGCAGGCGCTCCAGCGCCAACAGGTTATCGATGATCTCCCGCATGCGGATGGCCGCACGCGAAATACTGTCGGCGTACTTGGGGATTTCCAGCGGTGTTTTGGGGTCATGCAGCAGGTCCACGTAGCCCAAAATCACGCCGATGGGGTTGCGCAGGTCGTGCGCGGCCACGCGGATGATGTTCGTCTTCAGTTTTTCCAGTTCGCTCACCTGCTCGTAGAGCGCACGCAGCTCGTCCAGTTGTTTTTGCAATACCTGGAACAACTGCGCATTTTCGAGGGCGGCGGCGATTCGCGCCGTCACCAGTTGCAAAAACTCGAAGGTGTCGGTGCCGAAGCGCTCCGGCTTGTTCGTCTCCAAATTGATGACGCCCAGGAAGCGATCCTGCGACATGAGCGGGATGATGAACTGGGCGCGCATCCCCGGCAGGGTGGTCAGTTTTTGGGGGCGATCGTGGACGAAGCGGGCAGGTTGCTGCGAGCGCAAAACATCGCCGACGGTGCCGAGGCCCTGCTGCAAAAAGCGTTCGGTTTCGTGGTGGTTATACGGCCCGATGACCTTCGCGAGGTTCAGGCGCGCGTCCTCCACAAGGCCGATGAAACCGTGGTCGGCACGGCTGAGGCGCATCGAGGAGTCGATAGCCAGGTTGAGCACGCTATCCATATTGAGGGTACGCGTCAGTTCGCGGTCCACGCGGCGCAGGGTCGTCATTTGGCCCAGGCGACGGTTGCTGTCTTCCTCGGCGCGCTTTCGTTCGGACACATCGTGGCCTACCGCCTGGTACTCCTCGCCATTGCCCAGGCGACGCACCGTCCACTGGTTCCACGTATAGTCGCGATTGGCCACCCGGCACTCGATGGTCGCCGTGGGTTGCGCTGGTGCCAGCATATTCATCACATTTTGCAGCGCCTGGCGGTCGCGTGGGTCGGTGAGGCCGGCGAAGGGCTGGCCGAGCATGTCGTCGGCAGCGCAGCCATGATAGCGGGCCAACGCCTCGTTGACGAAGGTGAGGGTGCCCGTGCTATCGAAACGGGTGATGAACTCGGTTTGGTCTTCGACGATGGCGCGGTAGCGGGCCTCGCTGGCGCGCAGTTGGCGCAGGGTCGTGGCGCGCTCCAGCGCATAGCGGATAGACCGCTCCAGGGTGCGCGCGTCCACGTGGTCCTTCTGCAAAAAGTCGGCGGCCCCGGCGCGCATCGCCGCGACATCGGTTTCGCGCTCGCCCTGGCCCGTAAGCAAAATCGCCGGGGCGGGGTTCTGGCTGGCACGCAGTTCGTGCAGCAGGTCTAACCCCGTATACGCGCCGATGCGGTAGTCGAGCAAATACAGGTCGTGGGCCTGCTCGTAAACGCGAGCCAGGCCGACCTCGTAGGTGTCGCACCAATCCAGGTGATACACCTCATCCATTTCGGCGAACAACGCGCGCGTCAGCAGGTAGTCGTCTTCGTCGTCTTCGATGAGCAGTACGCGAATATTATCCATCTTGGCTCCTGGGGGGTAGCTGCACAGTATGGAACCAGTACTTTTCCAGCATGGTTACGGTTTCCACCAGGGCCTCGAACGTCACCGGTTTGGTGATATAGGAGTTCGCGCCCAGGTCGTAACTGCTCGTAATGTCCTCATCCTCGCTGCTGGTGGTAAGTACGACCACCGGCAGCCGGCGCAGGGCGGCGTCTTCGCGGATTTTGCGCAGCGCTTCGCGCCCATCCATACGGGGCATATTGAGGTCTAGCAGAACCAGGCCCGGCAGCGGTTCGTCGATGCTTGCGTATGCACCGCGCCGTTTGAGGAAGTCTATCAGGGCAGCGCCATCCTCGACGAAGCGCAGGTCATAGTTCAGGTCGCCCTCTTCGAAGGCCGCCTTAGCCAGCAAACGGTCGTCTTCGTCATCCTCGGCCATCACGATGATTGTGCGTTTCGTCATGTCGCCTGTGCCTCCTGCTGTATGGGTAATGTAATGCTGAACGTCGCGCCCTCGCCGGGTACCCCGTGTGCGGTGATGCTGCCGCCGTGGCGCTCTACTATTTTACGACAAATTGCCAGCCCGATGCCCGTCCCCGGGTAGGCACTGCGGCTGTGCAAGCGCTGGAAGACGCCGAAAATCTGCTCGGTGTGGTCAGCATCGAAGCCGATGCCGTTGTCGCTGACATTAATTGTACCCGTGCGGCCGTCTTCGGCTAGTTCGAAACCTACCGTAATGTTTGGGGGGACGCCGTCACGATGT
>CAYSVE010000725.1:0-3159 GCA_964434365.1 uncultured Anaerolineaceae bacterium
CTATGTGTTGCGCTTGCCGATGCCGATGAAAACTGGCAACGGTATCGAATTATTGAAGATGATTATGCTGAATACTCCTATCCAACCCTGCGGCAAACACCGGATGGAATGATTCATATGGTCTATACTGCCCGTCGTCAGCAAATTCATCATGCGCAGTTCACTGAAGAATGGTTGCTAAACGGGGCATCAACGCTGGCTGAGGTGAAAGTGGTCACACCATGAAATCGCTGGATGGTATTGTCACGGTGTTGAATACCCCTTTTACGGACGATGATCGCATAGATCTGGATGCGCTGGCTCGGCACGTTGAGTATGCGATTGGATGTGGTGTCACCGGGTTTCTCGTGCCAGCATTGGCAAGTGAGGTGTATAAGCTGTCGCAATCGGAGCGATTGGATGTCGTCAAAACAACACTAGAAACTTCGGCTGGACGTGTCCCCGTGATCGGGGGGGCGACGGCGGCAGACGAAACGGAACGACTGAACGCAGCCAGACAGTTAACCGAACTGGGTTGTGAGGGCATTCTGGTTAGTGTTCCTTACCACAATAACGACGTTGATTATCAGCAACAGATCAAGCGTGTAGCACATAATGCGCCTGGATTCCTCATGATTCAGGATTGGGATGTCAGTGGGGATGGGTTGCCAATACCGCTCATACTGCGGATGTTTGACGAGATAGAAGAACTTCAGTCCATAAAAATTGAAGTTGTTCCTGCTGGTGTGAAATACACCCGGATTCTTGAGGCGACACAGGGGCGATTGCATGTGGCGGGCGGTTGGGCAGTCACCCAGATGATTGAAGCGCTGGATCGGGGTGTACACACACTGATGCCAACAGGATTACACGCCATATACACGACAATTTTTAAACTATATCAGGAAAATGAGCGGGACGAAGCTATCAGGCAATTTCGTAAACTGTTGCCGATACTGGCATTTTCTAACCAGCACCTTGATATCTCGATTCACTTCTTCAAGCGGTTTCTATATCAGCAGGGGATATATCCAACGGCAAATGTACGGCAACCGATTCTTTCATTTGATGATTACCATATTCGCATAGCGGATGAGCTAATTGGTTATGCCTTAAATCTGATTGAGAGTCTTGAGCAAACGGGGACGCGCAATGAATGAATTCAAATCGCTTAGAGGCGTCATAGTTCCAATCGTAACACCCTTTGATGAGCAGGGGAGGATCAATGCAGAACGGGTTCATCAACTGGTTAATTACCTCATTGAGCGGGGCGTACATGGAATTTTCCCCGCTGGCACGACAGGTGAGGGCACGTTGCTGCAACTTTCGGAACGTATGGCTTTGGCAGAGGTCGTCATTGCAGCGGTTGATGGTCGCGTGCCCGTGGTTGTTCATACCGGTGATGTTACGACAGAAAATACATTAGCTTTGACGGATCATGCTCGGCACTGTGGTGCAGATGCGGTCGCTATTGTTACACCATACTACTTTCGCGTCGGACAGCGCGAACTTGTCCATTACTATCAGCGTATCGCCAGACAATTTCCTGAGTTGCCCATTTACCTCTATAACATCCCGCAGCTTACGGGCAACAACATCGACATCGAAACAGTTTTGGCGTTGGTAGAATCTAATCCGAATATTGTTGGCATGAAGGATAGTGGTGGTTCGCTCCATGCATTGATAGACGCACGATTGCCAGACTATTTCAATAGTTTCAGTGGAAGTGATGCCAATGCTGTGCTAGCGATTACCGCCGGAATAGATGGCTGCGTTTCCGGCAACGCCAATATCGTACCGGAGCTAGTGGTTGCGGTATATGAAGCTGCAAAAAGCGGGGACATTCTCACAGCACGCCGTTTACAACATCAACTCAACCTTGTGCGAGCCGTCGTCAAGGACGGAAGTGACCTCTCACTTTATAAACTGCTACTTGCAAAGCGCAGTATTGATGTGGGACATGTCCGTGGGCCTCTTCTTCAGGCATCGGAAGCCATCGCAGAAGATTGCTGGCACACAGTATCAAGCATACTGAACACACTGAAAGGGGGTGATGCCTGAAAGGATAAGCAACAGAGACTGTATAACACATTTTTGACCGATAGATTTGTTTACAAAGGATAACAGTCATGCGAAAAACACTTGTTCTTGTTCTAATGCTTATGCTAGTCGTCATTCCGGCGAATGCTCAGGATGACGTAACGACGATTGAATTCTGGGGTGGTTGGACAGGACCGGATGGCGACATCATGCGCGAAATGGTCGAACAGTACAATGCCGAGAATCCCGATGTTCAGGTGAATCTGACAATCCAGCAGTGGTCGCCGCTGTTTGATGCATTTATTGTATCGGCAAGCGCTGGCGAGTCCCCAGATATTCTGGCAATGCACCCGCAGGAAATGGCACAATTTATTGAATTAGGTTTGCTCGATACGATGGATGAGGTTGTTGCCAACTCTGAGGTTATCAGCCCAGATACCTATGTTGAAAAAGCATGGGAACTACAATTCTATAATGGTGAGATGTACGCGATTCCGCTTGACTTTGCAACACATGGCGTTTTCTACAATGTAGATCTCTTTGAAGAAGCCGGTATCGAAACCCTACCGACGACTGGCGAAGAGTTTCTTGAGGTTGCCCGTCAGTTGACGGTTGATGCCAATGGCTTGCATCCCGGTGATGATGGTTTTGATCCAGAGAATATCGTGCAGTACGCTGTCAACATGCACACCAATCACCATGCCTTCTTCCAGTGGTGGTCACTGTACAACCAGTTGGGTGGAGAGTTGATCTCTGAAGATGGAAGCAGTTGTGTCATGGACTTGGAAGACGCTGCGATGGCATGGCAGTGGTTACAGAACCTTGTTTACACCGAGCATGTTGCACCACAGGGACAAACCGACTATCCTCGTGATTTCCTTGATGGACGTACGGCGATGTTGATTGACGGTCCTTGGCGCATGCCACAGCTTGAACAGATGCAGGCTGACGAGGGCTTCAATTGGGGTGCTTTCCCCTACCCAACCGTGTTTGATGACTTCGCAGTCTGGGGTAGCGGACACAACTTTACCCTGCCCTCATTGGCGGACCCCGAAAAACGCGATGAGGCAATTGCTTATGTCGAGTGGTTAGCCGGTAATTCTTAGGGTTGGATTGCTTCTGTTCAGATGCCGATTGTTT
>CAYSVE010000726.1:0-3156 GCA_964434365.1 uncultured Anaerolineaceae bacterium
GCGCGCTCGGTACATCGCCAAAGCCTCGAACCCGCCGACCAGGCCTTGTGGTTGGGCTTCCGTTGTGTGGAAGAAGTCGATGCCTCGCTGACCGGGGGCGCAAGTGCGGCGGGCAATACCGCCGCTACCGGTGGCGATACAGCCAGCAATATCCTCAACGCGACGCCAGACCCGGCGCTCTTGGGGGCTGAGAGCACTACGGGGGGCAGCCAGCCCACGCTCCCCGCACCAGCAGGCGGACGCGGTGCTGCGGGCGGGCAAGCGGCTGGGGCTGCCGGTGGCGCAGCGCCCATCCCCACACTCGCACCTTAGCCGGTACCCACCCGAGCCAAGGGCAAAAAAACGAAAACGGCGCAGCCTCGATGGCTGCGCCGTTTTGATCGTAGGGATGGGATGCGCTTAGCTGCGCCCGCCTGCGCTCGTGATGAGCTGGTTGCCGATGGTCGTCAGTTTGCGGCCAACCCATTCAACCGCCGGGCGGTGAGGGCGCTGGCTCGCCTGTATCTCGCGGGCAAGCCGTTCTTGCTCAGCTTGCTTGATAAGCTCTGTCTGGTGTTGCTTCCCCAGCAGGTAGAAGTCCATGTGATGTTTCGCCTCGTTTTTGAGTACGTTGTACACTTTGCATTCTACGCCGGATGTTCTTTATGTCAATATGCCCAGAAAACGTTTTTACGAGACGTTAACGCCTTGGCTATGTGCAATTAAACTAATGAAAAGGCCGCATTTATTGAGCAGATTACACAAACCTATTCTTCACGCGGGCAGCCATCCCAGATGAACACGTACTGTTTCCCCTGCCAATCGGAGGGGCCGTTGAGTTGTAGTTCGCCACTCGTAAGGCGATACAGCGCGAAACCCGGCCCCCCGGCGATAAGCGTGTTTTCCGCCGGTGGGTTCGGCACCGTGTCGACATCGGCGTAGGGCACGAACAACGCCAAATCGCCTTCGGCACTCAGGTTAATGTCGTAGATGGCGACCCCCGTATCTGCGCAATAGATGGCGGCCTCGGCGGCCTGATCGGCGGGGTTCACGCGCCCGTCGTAGGTGTTGTGGCACGCCGGGTTAAAGTCGAGTTCGAACTCTGTTAAGGCGTCGGTAAACTCCACTCCGTCGATCTCGATGGTTTCTGTCGTGTCGGATTCCTTCTCCACCCAACAGTCGACTGGTTGTTGCGCGCTGGTGGGGAAAACGCCCAAAAAAAGAGCAGCCGCGAGGGCGGCTGCCGTAATGAGCTTAAGCATCGTGTGTGGCCCTCAACCTTATGTCAATGTTTGAAGGCCATTCTAGCACGATACCCTGAAATGTGGATGAGTGCTTATTCCGGGTAGGAGCACTGGAAGATGAATTCGTACAGGGTGCCATCTGGCTTCAGCGCGTTGATCTGGCATTCGTTGGAGGCCAGCGCGTAAAGCTGGATGTTGTAGGCATCTTCGATGAGCAGGTTTTGCCCCTGCGCAACAGCCTCGGCGAGCACGGCCTGTACTTCCTGTGTCGTCTTGCGGATGGAAAGCTGGCCGTTGTCGCCGTTTTCCACGCGGTAGATGTCGTAGCGCCCGTTTTCACGCTGGCCGATTTCGTAGACCACGGCTGGCGCATCGGCGTTGAACCAGTTCAGGCGACCATCGGTGAAGTTCTCGCACGGGCGGATGTCCGTACTACCCTCGAAGCTGGGGTCGTCACGATCGAAGTCGTTGAAGCTGTAGATGAACTCGTAGTCCTCATCGATGTCTGTGAGGTTTTCCAGGCGCTCGTTGAAGCGCTCACCCGCGCCCACGCTGAACTCGCCGATTTCTTCGATGAACTCATCGTCGCCGTCGTCGTAGATGGCGACGTACAGGGTACGGTCGAAGGCGGCATCGTTGGTGATGGTCACGCGGCCTGCAAAGCAGATTTCGTCCGGGTCATCGTCCTGCGCAGCCACTGGCAGAGCCAGCGCGAGCAAACTCAGCAGGATGAGTACGATAGTCGTGTGTTTCATGTTGATATCTCCGATTTCACGTTATACAACGTTGAATACGCTCAAAATTGTATCATTGGATTTACCCGCTTCTTGTACCTTTCCGATAAAATTTCGCAACCCCCAACCGTTAGGGTGCGTATTGGGGTAAAGTTGGGTGGTACAATGGTGTGGCAAGTAATGGTACGTTCGAAGGAGTGCGCAGAGATGAGTGCATGGTGGGGAACCCGCAGTCGTGTGTCGCCCCGTTTGCGCCTGGAAGTGGAAGCAATGCGAGCGACGTTCGAGGACACCTTCCGGTTGACGGTGCCACCACGCGGCGATGTGTTGTACTGGATCGGTGTTATAGACCTGAACATGGCCGGGGTAACAACCCGAGAACACACCCTGAAGATCGAGTATCCGAAGGAATACCCCAACCGCCCAGCCGAAGCGTATGTGATCCGCCCGAAGATTTACAGCGAGAAGCACCAATACGAAGACGGCCAACTTTGCCTGTTCAACCCGAAGGACGGCACCAATTATGGCTGGAACCCGAGCCGTTCTACCGCAGTGACGGTGGCGGGGTGGGCGGTGCAATGGCTGTACGCTTACTACACATGGCGGGCGATTGGGGATTGGCCGGGTGTGGAGGAGCGTGTAAACCCGGAGACGCCCCTGCCCCGATGGCGACGGAGTTAATCTATGCTGGACCGAATCAACATGATATTAGGCTACAAATTGCCCAGGTTAGTCGTCGCGCAGCGAGTCATCGACAAAATGGTGGCGGCTGCTCACGACTATGTGCAGGACGAAACCGGTGAGGCGATGGTTGGGCTGGTAATGCCCGACCCTAACGGCGGTGCCCCTACCCTCTACGTGCTGGATACCATCGCGCCAGACGACAGTGCCGTGCGTGAGGCGCACACCTTTCAACAGGGCGACGCCCGTCAGGATGAAATCCTGTACTGGCTGCGCGAAAACTGGCGCGTCATCCGCACCAAGCGTGCCCGCAGCTATGGTAGGGCCGTAAGCGCAAAGTGGGATGTTCCGCTGCGTTACCTCGGCGACTGGCACAAGCAACCGGGTTTCATGATCCAACCCAGCGGGGGCGACCTGATGACTGCGCTCGATTGGATACACGACCGCGAAAACGGGATGGAGTTTCTGCTCGCGCCGATTTTGACGATGGGGCACCCACCCACGACCGAAAACGACGA
>CAYSVE010000727.1:0-3139 GCA_964434365.1 uncultured Anaerolineaceae bacterium
GGGTAATCGTCTGGCGAATCCACCACGTCGCATAGGTGCTGAAGCGGTAGCCGCGCTTGTAGTCGAACTTTTCTACGGCTTTCATCAGGCCCAGGTTGCCTTCCTGAATAAGGTCGAGGAAGGGAACGCCACGGCTCATATACTTCTTCGCGATGGAAACCACGAGACGCGTGTTGGCTTTGATGAGATGATCGCGCGCGGCCTTGCCGTCTTCGACTGTGAGGCACCACGCAAGGGCATCCGGGTGGCCAGGGTTTTCGGCCAGCATCACCTCAGCCTCTTGGCCAGCTTCCATGCGCATCGCCAGCGACACTTCCTCTTCGGTGCTCAGCAACGGCACACGAGCCATCTCGCGTAAGTACAGGCCCACGGTGTCGTTCGACGAAATGCCAGACATGTCGAACTGTTCGTCGTCCTCCTCATCTTCGAGGTCTTCTTCGAAGCCATCGTCCTCGAAGTACTCGAAGGTGTCGAAATCGCTGTCGTCGCCGAACATATCGCCATCCCCCGCGAGGTTCTCCAGGTTCGGCTCGTACGTGTCGAAATCGGTCATAAGCACATTCCCCACTATGTGTTAATAAGCAAGCGTCTTGCGTTTTACTGCGTGTTGTCCGCGTCGAGCAACTCTTGCAGCTTAGCCAATCGCGGATCAATATCGAGCGCCCCGTCATCTCCGGCGAGGGCACGCATACGTTCGTCGCAGGCGTCGGTCTCCTCACAGCGGACCCCCCGCGACGTGGTAATGAGCACTTCGGCGCGCAACAGGGGGGCAAGGTCTAAAATGCCATCCTCGTGCAAACGGAACTCGGCGTCGGCATCGGGTTGCGTTGCATACAACTCTTCGAGTTGTACCTGCACAGCCCGGTCGACTGGTTCCAGGCAACGAAAGCAATCGCCAGTGATGCCAACCGAGAGGTCGGCCTGGACCAATACGCCTTCCTTGGTGCGGCTGAAGCGAACCGGCCCCTGCACGAACTCGAGCATCAGGTCGTCGGCTACCATCACACGCGGCAGGTCGATGGTGGCATCTTTACTGGCCCCAGCGCCCGCATTCAACAGGTAGCCCACGCTCTGGCGCAGGACTCGGTTGTTCAGATAGTTTGATTGATGCTGTTTCACGGTGGTGTACCTTTTTTAGAAGGTGAAGATTCGAACAGCAGCATTATACAAAAGCGGTGTTATATAGCGCGATTATAGGGTACTGAATGAAGGTGTGTCAAGCAAACGAAGCCATTTTAACGGAAACCAAACGACTTTCCGTATATTTGTGACAGATTCTGTCTCAACCAATCGCATGCAACAGCCTGCCTGCTGTGATACAATCGCGGGGTGGGCTTGGCAACTACCGGGATGGTTATCGTCTATGATCGGCACGCGGATTGGACCGTACGAAATCATCGAGAAGATTGGGTCCGGTGGTATGGCGACGGTGTACCGTGCCTACCAGCGTAATATTGGTCGTTTTGTGGCTGTTAAGGTTATCCATAGTGCTATAGCGCTCGATGACTCTGCGACCGAGCGCTTCATCCGCGAGGCGCAACTCATCGCCCGCCTCGAGCACCCGCACATCTTACCGCTTTACGATTACAACGCAGAGAACGACCCGCCATATATCGTGATGCGCTACCTCGAGAGCGGCACGCTCAAAGAGGTGATGGGGCACTCGCGCGTCCCCACGGGCGAAGTCGCTTTCGTGCTACAACAGCTCTCGTCGGCGCTCGATTACGCGCACCGACAGGGTGTGGTCCATCGCGACATCAAACCCTCCAACATCATGGTGGATGGCGACGGCAACTCCTTCTTGATGGACTTCGGCATCGCCCGTATTCAAGGGGGCGGTGTGGGCCTCACGCAAACGGGTAGCGCTGTCGGCACGCCGGGGTATATGTCCCCGGAGCAGTGTATGGGCCGCAGCGACCTCGACCACCGCAGCGACATCTATGCGATGGGGGTGTTATTGTTCGAGTTGGTCGTGGGTCGGCTGCCGTTCGTCTCCGATAGCCCAACCGGCATGCTCATCATGCACGTGAACTCGCCCGTGCCGCGTCCAAGCGAAATCGACCCGGATGTATTGCCGGTGCTCGACGATATTTTGATGAAAGCGATGGCGAAGGACCCCAACGACCGGTACCAGAGCGCGACGGAGCTATCCAACGACTTTATCCGCGCAGTAGGCGCCGATTTCTCCTCGAACCCAACGGTGCTCCGCCAGAATGCCCAAATCGAAATCGACCGGATTCTCGCAGACCGCGAAGCACGGCGCGACGAAATCGAAGCGGCGCAGGCCGCCATCGACGAGCTACCGACGTTTCAGGAGTTAACCCCCGCCCCAACTACGGCCGTCCGTCCTGCTCAACCCGGCCAGGGGAGCAACATTCCATGGATTGTGACCGCAGTCGTGGGGTTATTATTGGTAGGTGTACTGGCGTTTACCTTCATCAACTTCAGCAACCAGCGCAACGCCGATGCCACTGCGACTGCCGATACCCTCGGCCTGACGGAAACCCGGGCGGCTGTCATCGCAGCCTTCACCGATACCCCTACAGCGACGGATACGCCCACCGAAACAGCGACAAATACGCCCACCAGCACTCCGTCCGAGACACCAACCGCGACGGATACCGATGTGCCAACGAACACCCCCACCGAGGAACCGACCCTCACCGAAACCGATGAGCCAACCCTCACAGCAACCGATGAACCCACCGTGGTCGCTATCGTTGTGCCTACGGAAACCGAGGAACCGACCCAAACCGATACCGATGAGCCGACAGTCACCGCTACGGATGAACCCACGGCGACAGAAACCGATGAGACAACCGACACGCAAACCGATCAGCCAACCGAACCCCAAACCCATGAGCCGACCCAGACCGATACCGACGAACCCACAGCGACAGCAACTGATGTGTCGGTCGTCGCTCAGGGGGCGGTGACAGATGAACCGACCGAAACCGATACCGACGAACCAACCGAAACCGATACCGTCGAACCCACGGCGACCAATACAGATGAGCCGACGGCGACACCAACCGATACGCCAACCGAAACCCAGACGCCGACCACCACCTCGACGGCCCCCCCCACCCCTACACCAACATTCACGGCAACTGCCACCGACACGCCGACAACGCCACCC
>CAYSVE010000728.1:0-3138 GCA_964434365.1 uncultured Anaerolineaceae bacterium
GGCGGTGGAGCTACTGCGCAATCTGCCACCACCGGCCCGGCGTGCGGTAATTCTGTTCACCGACGGGCGCGACGAGATTACACTTGGCCAGGGTGACCAGTGCAGCACGCAAAACTTCGATGATGTCATCGACCTTGCTGCCGATGAAGCGCAGCCCGTGCCTATCTACACGATTGGCCTGCGCGGCGACCGCAACATCAACGAAAATGAGTTGCGCGGGTTTGCCTCGAGCACGGGGGGCCTCAGCCAAATCGGCGGGCAGGAACGCCTCGGTGAGTTGTTCCAGCGCATTATCGATAGTCTGAGTGGTCAGTTACTCGTCGAAGCTGAGCTGTGTACGGAACCGGGTACGCGCTCGGCAACGCTCATAATCAACACAGGGCGTGAGTCGCTGGAGCCAGATGTCGCGTCGTTCAACTTGACGACGGAATGCTTGCTGCCGACACCGACCCCGGTGCCAACTGCCACATCGACACCCCAGCCGTTAGCGCTGTTTATCGAGTCTTTCGCGTTTAGCTCAGTAGACGAGTCCATGCGCTTCGAGGTGCGTCGGCAGGGCGATGGCGCGATCAACCAACTCCGAGTACAGGTCAATGACGCATCGACCAACGCGTTACAAACCGAAGAATTCATCACCCCTTCCGAGGGCGCATTTACGGTCATCGAGATCAATACGGGCAGCCTGCCGGGTGGCGAAATCGAAATTGTCGTAACGGCCTTGGACGAAGCGAACGGTGTGTTAGCACAAGAGCGAGGCGAATTTGGCGTCATCCGCCCCACTGCAACGCCCACTGCAACACCGTTGCCAGTCGAAATTACGTTTGATAGTGTCGAGTACAACGCCGCAGAGGATCAACTGCTCATTACCCTCGAAATCGTGGGCGAGGATCGCATCGAAGACCTCGAATTGCGCATCATCGATGCCGACACGAACCTGCAACAGGGTACCTACTCGCCCGACATCACCGAACAAATCACCCTACCGATGGCTGGCTTGTCACCTGGGCAGGAGTACATTGTGCGTCTGTTAGCCGAGGGTGTCGGTGGGCAGAACATTCAGCAGGAAAGCGAATTTACATACACACCACTGATTACTCCGACGCCAGTTGTTAGCGCCGCTATCGAGACGCTGAATGTCGATGAAGAGAGCGACGAATTCATCGTAGTGATCGAAACGGAGAATCAGGCGAGCATCGCAGAATACCGGGTGCGCATTGTCAACTCGGAGACGGGAATTCTGGTTACCGAGCGCACGACGGTGACCCTGCCCGAAGACGACCAACTTCGGTTACCCATCGGTGACCTCGATGCCGGGGAATACACGATAACGCTGTTGGCGCTCGATGAAAACGGGGAAACGATCAGTTCCTCCTCCATCGAAGCGTCGTGGACCCCCCCACCCACGCCAACGCCGACACCGCTGCCTACCACGCTAGAGCAATTGCAAACTTCGGCGCGCGAGAATCCCACGATTGTCGCGGCGATAGCTGGTGTCGCGATACTCTTATTGGTGGTGTTTGTCTGGCTCATCCGCCGTGGCGGTGGCAAGAGCAACGACGAGTGGAGTGCGGCACTACCTGGCCAAACAGGCGTCATGGAAGCCCTCAAGCAGCCAACCTCGTCGACGCCCGGTGCGGCTTCGGCAGCCGCCGATGATGACAAAACCGAAGTGTTGAGCGCGGTGAGCAGCGACCAGGCACCCGCCAGCCTGCTGGTTACGAAGACGAACAACGCCGAGATGTTAAATAAACGCGTGACGATCGCCTCACCGTTTACTATAGGGCGCTCCAATGCCTCGCTGACTTTCCAGGGCGATAAGAGCATTTCGCGAACCCACGCAACGATCAACTTCGAGAATGGCAACTACTTCATCGTGGATAACGATAGCAGTAACGGCACCTTTGTCGATGGTACGGAGTTGAAGCCGATGCAGGACCACATGCTCAAGAACGGCGCGACGATTCGGTTAGGTCAAACCACCGAATTGAAGTTCGAACTCATGGATGACTCGACACAGGTGTTTGAAAGCATAAAATAGATGATTACCCTCGATGTAGCCCAACTCAGCGACGTTGGCCGCAAGCGACAGGTCAACGAAGACTACTGCGATTTTCGCATTCCGCCGGAGGGTACTGCAGCCGCCTTGCTGGGTGCCGTATTCATCGTGGCAGATGGAATCGGTGGGTTGGGCCACGGGGATGTCGCGAGCAGGGTCGCAACCAATACGCTCCTAGAGTACTTCTACGAAAAAGACCCAGATAGTACCGAAGCTGGACAGGTGGTAAAGCTGCGTAATGCCATTCGGGCTGCGAGCCGCGCGGTTCGCGAGGAAGCAAACCGTAGCGGCATGGATAACATGGGGTCGACCTGTGCGGGGGTGTTGCTGCTACCTGGCGAAAAGAATGTGGCAGTCTTCAACGTGGGCGATAGTCGCGTTTATCGGGTGCGATCCGGGAACGTCGAAATGTTGTCGGTAGACCAGAGCGCAGATGACCACGGCAGTGACAAGTTAACTGCTTTTTTGGGGCAGCGCGCGACCGTCGATCCTGAAATCCACACATACGATGTGCAGACCGGTGACGTATTCTGGATATGCTCCGATGGCGTGTGGCGGTACATCCCACCAACAGAGTTGATGGAACTCGTACAGCAGCTGCCGGCAGAACAGGCCACGCAAGAGGCCATCAAGCGCGTGTTGGAACGCGGCGCAAGTGACAACGCCACCGTTTCGGTCGTGCGGATGGGGCCGTTCAAAGCGCCAGCACAACGTCGAAATCCACTACCGACTATCTTCATGATACTCGTTTTGCTGCTAATCGTCGCCGCGGCGGTGTGGTGGTTCGTGTTACGCCCGCAATCGGAGCCATCGGGTGGTGCCAATGGCACATCGGGTTTGGCGACATCTCAGGCGACGGAGGAGGATAGCGCGGTACTATCTACGTCGGTGCCAGCCGATGAAGCCGAGACAGACGAAACCGAGGGCAGTAGTGGCTTGCTCGCTGTGGCAACACAGGTGCCTACCGATACGTCGGTGCCGCCCACCGCCACACCGACAACCCCGCCACCTTCGGCGACCCATACCGAGACGTCGACTCCGACGGTGACGCCCCCAACGGCAACAACGACCCACCTGCCAAC
>CAYSVE010000729.1:0-3126 GCA_964434365.1 uncultured Anaerolineaceae bacterium
CTCGTTCGATGTGATAGTGGCGGGCAACATGTTCGGCGATATCCTCAGCGATGAGGCGAGTGTGCTCGCGGGGTCGTTGGGGATGCTGCCGTCGGTGTCGTTGGGCACAGGGACATTCGGCCTCTATGAGCCGATTCATGGCTCCGCGCCAGACATCGCCGGTCAGGGGAAAGCCAACCCCACCGGGATGATCCTCAGTGCGGCGTTGCTGTTGCGCTACAGCCTCAACCTTGAGCAAGAAGCGAAGGCTGTCGAGGATGCAGTGGAAAAGGCCCTGGCCGAAGGTGCCCGCACCGCAGACATCGTGCCGCGTGACGGCAGCGTGCAGCCGATGAGCACCGACGAATACGCAGCGGTCGTGTTGGCCGCCCTTTAGTGAGCATCCCCCTAATGATTGGGGGAACTTGTTGCAATTTGCGTTGCTAACGACGATAATTCTGCTTATCTGGATAAGCAATAATTGTTAACGGAGGCTTCCCTTGTTCGACCAATTCAACAATCGAAGTGTGCCCGCTCCGCAGACTGGCAGCCCGATTTCGGTAGATGTACAGCCCGTACTCCGGCTGACGTACCTGTGGATGAGCTTCGGCCTGCTTACGACGGCGGTTATCGCGTGGTTGACGGCCAACACCGCGCCGCTTCTGGCGTTGGCTTTGAACCCGGTGGTATCCATCGTCGCGCTGCTTGGTAGCCTGGGGTTGGTGTTCGCGCTGAGTTTGGGCATCAACCGCATGTCGGCAAATATGGCGATGGTGCTGTTCTTCGTCTACGCGACGGTCCTCGGCTTCACGCTGTCATCGATCTTCGTCGTGTACACGCCCGGCGCTATCGCCAACGCGTTGTTCACCACGGCGGTGCTGTTCGGCGGTATGACCGTCATCGGCTTCACCACGAACATCGACCTGAGCAAGTACGGTAGCTACCTGATGATCGGCCTTGTCGGCATTATCGGTGCGTCCATCGTCAACATCTTCATCGGTAGCAGTGCGTTCGACTTCGCCATCAGCATCTTCGGTGTGGTGCTCTTCACCGCGCTGACGGCCTACGACACGCAGAAGATCAAGAACATGGCACAAAACCCCGAATTCCTCGAGGTCAACGACACCGTGACGAAGATCAGCATCCTCGGTGCGCTGACGCTCTATCTGGACTTCATCAACTTGTTTCTGTTCCTGCTGCGTCTGTTCGGCGGCGGGCGCGACTAAGCGCCTATCGGGCATCCCAACGTGCAAAAGAGGCGAGCCACCAACGGCTCGCCTTTTTGTTTACGTCGTGTCGGTGGTGTGGGGTTCCGCGCGGGTGGGGTCATCGTCCGATGTATCGTGCGTGGTGCTACCCGTGCGATGGCGGCTGCGAAGCTCGTGCATCGCCAACGCGCCAATGAGATACGACAGCCGCCGCCCGCCGATGGGCATCGTCTCCCAGGTGATGGCCCGCATGGCCGCCATGCTCAATGCGGTCATGTACTCCGCCCAGCTATTGGGCGTGGCGAGTAGTTTTTCCACCACACGGCGCACCCCGTAAATTGGCGCAAGCTTTTCATAGACATCGGTCGTAGGGGCGAAGCGTGCCTGCCCGTTGATCGCGCGCAGGTGAGGTATCGCTTCGCGGAGGTCTTCCCAATCTTCACCGAGTTGCGGCGCGACCACCTCGGCCATCAGGCTAATTTCGAGGTTGGCCCAGTCGAAAAGGGTGTGGCCGTCGCGCGCGTGCGAGAAGTCGATGAGGCAGGGGATGTTGCCCGGCCCCAACATGATGTTCCCCAGGTGTAAGTCGCCGTGCAGCTTGCTCAGCGTGCCGTTCACGTGGCGGTTGAGCAGGTCCTCGTACTTCAGCAGCGGGTTCGGCAGGTTCGTGGCCGATTTTCCGTCGGCGGGGATGCGCTCCGCGCGGTAGTCGAAATCGGGGTTTAGCGCACTCACCGCCATCGTGAGGATCTCGCTGCGCGTTTTCCACACATGCCCCACCATCCGCTCGATAATCTCCCCGCGGTAGTACAGGTGCTTGTTGAAGTCCATGCCGCGCACGAGGATTTTGTGCGTGTTGATGCTGTCTTCGCCGCGCCCCGTTGCCAGTTGGATCATCCCCTTATCGCGGTAGATTCGGCGCACGGTATAGCCCTCGAGGGCGACTGCTTCGTTGTAGTCGATCAGCTTCAGCCGAGACCGGCGCACCGGCACCCGGATGACATGCGTGTCTTCGTCGACTGTCTCCGGCGCTGCGTAGTCCAAAATGAGGACCGGCGGCAGCAGCCAATCGTATTCCGCAGCGACCTGGAAGCGGTACGGGCGATTTTGCTTCCACCAGGTGTGGCCAAAGGTAGGGAACAGTTCATCGAACAGCCAGTTGCCCAACCGCATCGGGTCGAAGTCGCCGACGACCTCGCGCAGGTCGTGGGGGTTGTTGTCGCTCGACTTAACGAAGGTGTACTTCACCCCCGCGAGGTTGAACATATCCGGTGCGGTGGGGCGCTCCTCCACGCGGGCCGTCACCGACGGCAACGACTTGCGCACATAGGTGTCGTACCGCTCGACCTCGTCGAGGATTTCGTCCGACGCATCGATCTTGACGACGACCGCCGAGTCCTGGCGATTGTCGAAGTTGAACGGGGTGACGACGAGCACGCGCGCCTGCGTGTAACCACCCGTAAGCTGGCGGTCGACGCGGATGTGCGAGTAGCCGTAGAACATCCGCCGCAGGATGAACATATGCTCCTCGGATAGGCTGTTGTCGGTGCCGAAATCTGGCCCGAACTGCACATCGAGGAAGGGGCGGGTGCCGGTGCCCGTGCGCATCTGCAAAACATCGCTGTGCAGCTTGTCCATGTCGATCTTAAGGCGCTTCAGCAAGCGCATGGG
The DNA here is from genome assembly GCA_964434365.1 of uncultured Anaerolineaceae bacterium. GTDB lineage: Bacteria > Chloroflexota > Anaerolineae > Aggregatilineales > Phototrophicaceae > CAYSVE01. The sequence goes on from CAYSVE010000729.1 coordinate 2,859, forward strand.
GATGCTCTCGCGCTCCTGGATGATCGCCAGCAGCAAATCGCGCTCATTGGGCGACTCGTGCCCACGGTCGGCGGCGAGGTCGTTGGCAACACCGATGACGACATGCGCGCGTGGGGTATATGGGATGCCCGCCCACTGGCGCTCGGGGATGCCCTTGCCGATGCGCCGTCGTATGCGGTCGATCACATACTCTGGGGTGTACCCCTGTTGTTCCAGGGTGCGCGCCGCGAGGCCACCACGTATCGTGAGGAGCGCCACGTACAGGTGC
>CAYSVE010000730.1:0-3112 GCA_964434365.1 uncultured Anaerolineaceae bacterium
TACCGGGCCTGCCCATCAAAGATAAACCCGATGGTTTGCATCCCGAGGACATCGCGCCAATACGCAATGCCCTCTGGGAAAATGACCATTTGCGGCAGAAGTTTATTACCGAAAACCCATCGCAACTCCCGCAGGCCGATCTCGACATCGTTGCAACCTGGGATCATCGGGTAGACGAGGAATTTTTCATCATCCGGCTTACCGAAAACGATGCGATCTTCCTCGCAAGCAACGAAGACACCGCCTATGGTGTGCAAGGCATTACGAACGGCCTCGACGAAATGTTCGGGGACTACTTGCCGATCTACGTCGATGCTGTCCTCATCCCATTCGAGGCGCGTATCATCTACGATAGCCTGATTGTCCCGTACCCGGTCAGTTTCGGCCCCGGTTATATCGCAAGCTTCGAGGCGACCTACGCCCGCCTCGAAGAACGCGACGGCGTAACCCGGCAGTTGCCACCGCCCACCCCGAGCGATGAGCGCATCCGCCAAAGCTATGCGCACACCTTGGGCGCGTATCGTGGCTACTTGGGCGACAGCAAAATGAGCGCCAAAAAAGCCGATGAGCACGTGACGAACCTCACACAATTTGCCGAGGGCTTTCTGCTCTCGCAGCACCCACCCGTTTACCTGCTGGACATCACGACTGCGCACCTCAACCGCTACGCAGACATGAAAGCGGGGGCAGTCAATTGGGTGAGCTTCAAACGGTTTGTGTGGTTCCTAAGGGACACAGACCGAATCTTATGGGAAGACGCCGAAGTACTGCTCGCGACGATCAAATCTCAGCAGGCGTCGTAACCCACCAAATAGCACTGACGTACTTCTTGCACAATCGCAATATCGCTCATACGGGCAGTGATCTATAATGGGCAAGTTAGGCCAACAACACACGAGTGACACCATGCAAAACCTGATCGAGCAACTCAACCACACCGACGCTGCCGTGCGCTACAGTGCGGCTCAGCAGCTCGGTGCTATGAACGACGAACGCGCAGTCGATGCGCTGGCGACCGTCCTAGCCGACGAAAATCACAAGGTGCAATACGCCGCCTTCAGCGGGTTGGTGAAGATCGGAAATCGCCGGCCACTGCCGCAAGCGGTCGACGCGTTGCTGAACAAGCCCACCAGCCGTATGTGGAAGCTCCTCGCGCTGGACATTGGTATGCGCCTGCGCAGCGGCTTGCTGGAAATGGCCGAAGCCGATGACCGCATCGCGGACCCGCTGGTGAGTGCCTTCGAGGATGAAGCCTACGACGAGAGCCAGCGCGCGCTCATCGTTCGGTTGCTGGGCCGCACTGGCGATACGACCCACATCGACGCCTTTATTCGGTTGCTGTTTAAGGGCAGCCCATTGATGCAGGCCGCTGCTGCCGAGGCCCTCGGTTACATCGGCGACGAGCGTGCGATTTCGCCGCTTATCGTCACGCTAAAGGGGGCCGACAGTGCACTACGCGAGATTTCGATCAACGCGCTCGCCCGACTCGGCGGTGATGAGGCGATTGCCCACATCGAGCCGCTGCTTCAGCACTACGACGAGTGGACGCGCCGTGCGGCAGCCACCGCAATGGCGACGCTTGGCCACAAGGATGCGGCTTCCACGCTGATGAAAATGCTCACCGATGACAGCGAAGTCGTGCGCGACGCTGCCGACGCAGCGCTGCAAACCCTCATCGTCGGCGAGTAGACCCACGATATACCATGCTTCCCTCTCTACGGTTTCGTAGGGAGGGATTTTGCTCGGAAATACTGACTAGGTGGACTTATGGCACTCGACGTAACATTCAGGAAAAGCGGTCAGGCAATCATAGATGCTATCGGGAATCGCGTCGCTGCGCTGCAAGCGCGTTTGGACAAGCGCAATGAATCGCTCGACGCTCTACTGGATGATCGGAAAAAATTGCGCTCTTATCTCGTACGCAGTTCGCAGTACAACGTAGGCCATGGTAGTCGTGGTCAGTACATGCTTGTCGGCGACGATGATATTGCCAGCGAAGAAAAAGAAGAAATCGATCAGATGTTACGCCGCATCTTCGAGGTCGAGCAAGAGATTCGTCGGCTCAAGCTCATCGCGCAACACATCGACCCAACTGAGACGTTCGAGCTGAAATTTAACGACCTGGTGTCATACGGCTTCGATCTACCTGACGTTTAAAATACCTTGCCTCACAAATTGTTTCGCAGCTGGCTTCCCCTTCACCTCATCGCGATTGTCGCAGTCGCGGTGTTTCCCTCTACCCCCCAAACCGTGCTCGGACTCTACAGCACGCGCGCAGCGGTCACCCTAATCGGTCTGATCGTTAGCGCGCCCCTGGTGTGGTTCGCGGCCCGCAGGTTACTAAAGCTGTCGCTGTCGCGCCCGTTATATGTGGTTGGCATCGGTAGCACAATGGTGTTCGTGTATGGGCTGTGGGCGAGCACATTCGCCAGCGCCCCCAGTTACACCGTGCTGAGGCTCCACCTCACATGGATCGCCTTCACCGGGGCCTACTTCTGCGCCGATCGTCTGTTCACACAAGAAACAGGCCGCTGGGCAAGTTTCTTGCCGCCCCTGTTAGCGCTGGGTAGTGCACTGGTGCTGCTCTTCGTGTCGACCGATTTCCCCGGCCTGCTTTGGACGGACGAGGGGTACATGGCAAGCGAGGCGATGAACTTCTTCCGCACGGGCCGCCTGGAAGTCGATATGTTCTACCCGGCGGAAATCGGCCTGTTCTCGACAACCTATATGGGCCTAGGTGCATGGCTGAACGTCACCAGGTTGAGCTTCGCGAGTGCGCGCGTGTTCATATTTGTGCTGGCGTTGCTCAGCCTCGTGCCGACGTGGATCGCGGCGCGGCGCGTCTACAGTGCAGATGCGGCGTGGCTCGCCGTGATTTTAGGGGTGTTCGGCTTCATCCAACTGAATGTTTTGCGCCAGGACATCGGCGTGCCGGTGATGTTGAGCCTGGCATTCTTGGCGTACACCTTCGCCGAAAACGGTCGTGCTTGGCCGCACCTGCTGGTCGGGTTTTGCGTCGGCTTCAGCATGGATGGACATCCAAACGCATATCGTTTCGCGGTGGCGTTTGGCGTGGCGTACCTGCTCGACCTTGCGATCGGCGTCGTCCCAG
>CAYSVE010000731.1:0-3112 GCA_964434365.1 uncultured Anaerolineaceae bacterium
CGAATGCGGCGTACGTGCCGTTGATGTCGAAGAAGTGGCCGCACAACTCGCCCACAAGTCCCTGTTCGCGTAACTGAGCCAGGTCTTTTGTAGTTAAAAGCCCAGCACGTAGAAAGCTCGACCCCTCATCGGCCGTCGTACCGATGCCCGTTATCGCGAGCTTGACGGCCTGTGCGCGCTGAATCCCCGTGTGCACAGCAGGCTCACTGAGCATGACCGTGCGCACTTCTTCACGTTCGACGAGCATTGGCGCGTGGAGGTCGTAGTGCCTGCCGCCCAGTTTTTGCGCAACGATGCGGGCGACATCGGGGCTGTCGACGGTGAGTGTACCCACCCCCCCGATCAGGGGCACTACGTCGATGTCCTGTGCGGCGTGATCGGGCAGGGCGGTCACCGCCGCGTGGACGCCCGTCCCCCAAGCTACACCGACCGTCGCCCCCGTTGGCAGAGTTTCGATGACGCGAACAATATAATTGGCAGCCAGTTGACCAATTGCCTCGAGGCGCGTTTCGGTGGCGTTGTCTTCGGACGTTTGCAATACGTAAGCATCCTTCAGACCGAACACGTCCACGAGTGCTTGTTCCATTTCGATGTCACGCGGAATCGGCATACGTATGCGGATTTCGACGATGCCTTTGTCCCGCGCTTCCTTCAGCAGCCGAGAGACCTTCGAAGCCGATATTTCCAGCCGTTTGGCAATCTCTCCCTGGCTTTGGTTGAGGATATAGTAAAGGCTAGCGATGGTTGCGAGTAAATCGTCTTTGGATGTCATAAGCTCAATCATCGGCAGCGCGGTGAGATTAAATCTATCGTACCAGCTTTCGCACGCTGCCTGCGAATAATGCAAATTTTGACTGCAACTGAAAAAATTTTCAAAATTTAAACACGCCTCTTCCCATAAGTCAAGCAATCGCCGGGGCCAAAAACTGCTGGCGAAAGGTGACTTCGAGGCCTCACCAAAATACTTGACAAAAATGGCGTCGCACGATACGCTATGCAAAATTATTCAGTTTGTGGTTGAAATCCCAACTAAAGGGTTTTTGCGGGGTTTCGCCATGTGGGGACCAAAGAGCATTTATGGCACCAAAACTAGAAGGTTTTGTTTTCGACCTCGACGGTACAATTTACCTGGGCGAATCGGCTCTCCCTGGAGCTGCCAAGACAATTCAGTTCCTCCGCGAACACGGCAAGCGCGTTCTGTTCGTTAGCAACAAGCCACTGCAACCTCGCACGGCCTACGCCGAAAAGCTGACGCGCCTTGGTATCCCAACAGACCCGGACGACGTTATTACGTCTGGGTATGTTATGGGTTACCACCTCGCAAAAACCGAGCCGACACTTAACCTGTACGTCATCGGCGAGCAGGCCCTAAAGGACGAGTTGCGCGGCCACAACCTCAAGCTCGTGGAAGAATTTACCGACCAGGACGCGAAAGAGGTCATCGAACCGATCGGTGTCGATGCCGTTATCGTTGCCTTCGACCGTACCCTCGATTATCGCAAACTGAACACCGCCTACCAGGCGATCATCGGCGGCGCCAAATTCTACGCGACCAACGCAGACAAGACGTGCCCAATGCCCGGCGGCGGAATCCCGGATGCGGGTGGCACTATTGCCGCTTTGGAGCACATGACCGGGCACAAGCTCGACCTGCTCGCTGGGAAGCCATCGCCGCTTATCGTCCAGGTCGCGCTCGATCGGCTTGGCCTGCCCGCCGAACAATGCTTGATGGTCGGTGATCGATTGGAAACCGACATCTTTATGGGCCAGCGCGCTGGTATGGCGACTGCTGCCGTCCTCACGGGGGCTTCTACCCGTGCCGATGCTGAACAAATGGACTCACCACCCACCTTTATCCTCGAAAATGTTGGTGAGATACCCGGTGTCATCGCGCAACTTTCATCTGCGCAGTGATGCGTGCACGAAAATTCATCAGGAGGTGCCGCTTTTACCAAGAGCGTACACGTGTTACCTACTTGCGAAAGATCGACAAAGATTAACTTAGAAGGAGCTTTGCAATGCGTAAATTGCTGACCGCGATTATGCTTGTTGCCCTGGTTATGGTCGCCGGGGTCAACATTATCAGCGCCCAGGAATTCGACTGGCGCGCCCATGAAGGTACAAGCCTCACCTTGCTGCTGAACCAGCACCCCTACCAGCAGGCCCTGGTCGGCGAGCTGGACGAGTTCACCGAACTGACCGGCATCGAAGTGACCTTCGACGTCTTCCCAGAGCAGAATTACTTCGACAAGGTGACGATCGACCTCTCGGCTGGCCAGAACAGCACCTACGATGTCTTCATGACCGGTGCCTACCAAATTTGGCAGTATGCCCCGGCTGGTTGGATGGAACCGCTTGAGTCGTACATCGAAGACCCGGCCAAGACCAACCCCGACTACGACTTCGAAGACATCTTCGAGGACCTGCGCGTAAGCGAGCGCTGGAACCTGCAGCCGGGCCGCGAGAACCTGGGCCAGGGTTCGCAGTATGCTATCCCGTGGGGCTTCGAGACGAACGCCTTCATGTATCGCCAGGACCTCTTCGAAGCACATGGCCTCGCAGTGCCGGAGACCCTCGAAGAACTGGTTGATGTCGCAATTGCCCTCGACGAAGCTGAGCCGGATGTTGCAGGTGTTGTGGTGCGCGGTAGCCTGAACTGGGCGACGATTCACCCTGGCTTCATGACTATGTACGCCAGCTACGGCTGCGTAGACTACGACGAGAACATGGTTCCGCAGATGAACAGCGAGTGCGCTGTGACCGTGACCGACGCCTGGGCGACCATGGTGCGTGAGGCTGGCCCCGAGGCCTGGACGACCTACACCTGGTACCAGGCTGGCTCCGACTTCGGTGCAGGGACCGCTGGTATCCTCTTCGACGCTGACATCCTCGGCTACTTCCAGAACCAGGAAGGCGCTGCTGCTGAAGACGTGCTTGGTAACATTGCCTGGGCGCCGGGTCCGAAAGGGCCTGACGGCGCACTGCGCACCAACATCTGGATTTGGTCGCTGGCGATGAACGCGGGTTCGCAGAACAAGGACGCTGCCTGGTACTTCATGCAGTGGGCCACCGGCAAGGACTTCCTGACGACGGGCGCCACCGAGTACAACAT
>CAYSVE010000732.1:0-3099 GCA_964434365.1 uncultured Anaerolineaceae bacterium
ATTGAGGGCAAAAAGCTCAGCGGTGCCGATATGGTGGACTTCTGGATGGACTGGGCCGACCGCTACCCGATCATCTCCTTCGAAGACGGCCTGGACGAAAACGACTGGGAAAACTGGAGCAAGCTCGTAGCAGCCACCGCGGGTAAAGTGCAAATCGTCGGCGACGACCTGCTTGTGACGAACGTCGCGCGCGTGCAGCGCGGCATCAAGGAAAAGGCCGCGAACTCGCTGCTGTTCAAGGTGAACCAGATCGGCAGCCTCACCGAAGCGATGGCCGCCGCGCAACTGTCGCAACGCCACGGCTGGACCGTCGTCACGAGCCACCGCAGTGGCGAAACCGAGGACACCACCATCGCCGACCTTGCTGTGGCGATGAACTCTGGGCAGATCAAAACCGGCGCGCCTGCCCGCAGCGACCGCGTCGCCAAATACAACCAGCTGTTGCGTATCGAGGAAGACCTCGGCAGTGCGGCAGTTTATGCAGGTCGCTCCGCATTCACAAACCTGGGGTTGGATATTTAAGCATGGCGATACCGGACCTCGACGGTAAGCGAACAAAGATTGTTGCCACGCTGGGACCGGGGTCGACAGACCCCGAGATCATCCGTGGCATGATCCGTGCGGGCCTGGATGTGGCCCGCATCAACTTCTCTCATGGGGACCATGAGGGCCACGGCAAACGCATCGACACGGTGCGACAGATCGCCAAGGAAGAGCGGGCAGTCGTCGGCATTTTGTGCGATATTCAGGGGCCGAAAATCCGCCTTGGCAAGGTAGTTGCGCCGATACCCGTTTCGGCTGGCGACGCGGTAACGTTCACCTTGGATGAAGCCGACGGCTCAAACGGTGTCATCAACCTACCACACCCAGAGTTCATGAAGGACCTGCACTCTGGGGCGACGTTGCTCTATGGCGACGGCGAGATGGAATTCACGGTGGTGCGGAAGACCAATGGCGGTCGCAACCTGGATGTCGAGGTGGTGACGGACGGTGAGATCAATTCCCGTAAGGGCATCATGGCGCCGAACTCGCGCCTGACGCTTTCTGCGATTACCGAAAAAGACCGGGCGGATATACAGTATGCGCTTTCGAAGGACCCCGAGTTCATGGCGATGTCCTTCGTGCGCTCGCCGGAGGATATTCGTCAGCTACGGTGGCTGGTGGATTACCTGGGTGGGGATGTGCACCCGGCGATCATCGCGAAGATCGAAAAGTTCGAGGCGCTGGACGTAATCGAGGACATTATCGAGGTAACCGACGGCATCATGGTCGCACGGGGTGACCTCGGCCTGGAGATCCCACCGCAGAACGTGCCCTTCCACCAGAAGCGGATCATCCGCCTGTGCAACGAAAATGGCACGCCGGTCATCACTGCCACGCAGATGCTCAGCTCGATGGAGCACTCGCCCCGCCCCACACGCGCCGAAGCGAGCGACGTGTACAACGCCATCATCGATGGCACGGACGCGGTGATGCTGAGCAACGAAACCGCAACCGGCGATTACCCGGTTCATGCTGTTGAAACGATGGCAGACATCGCGCGCAGCGCCGAACCGTTTATCCGCAAAAACAGGCTACAGGAAGTCGAGCCGATTGCAGTGCTCAGCCGCGAGATGACGGGCGCAGAGCAAATTTCGGACGCGGTAAGCACAGCGACAACTTCCCTCGCCGATTCACTGGAAACGCGCGCCATCGTCACCGCGACGCTCTCTGGGTATACGGCACGACGTGTCGCCAGCGACCGCCCCGACGTGCCGATTTTGTGCGTCACACCGAATGAAATCACATTCCGGCGCATGTCACTTGTGTGGGGTGTTACGCCGATGCTCATCCCACAGTTCCGCACCATCGACGAAATGATCGCCCTCATCGTGAAGAACGCGCGCGACAAGCGTTACGTCAAAAACGATGATCGCCTCATCATCCTCGCCGGTACGCCGTTCGGCATCGGCGGCCAAACGAACTTCCTGAAGATACACACCGTCGACCCGAACGACTAAGCGACTACCTAACAGGGGCGGCAAAATGCTGCCCCTCCTCGGTGCTTAGTATTCGTCACCTTCGAGGAACTCCACCTGCGCACCGCCGTTGGCCCGACCAACCTGCGACTGCATATCCGTATCGCCCCAATCATCGAACGAGCGTGGTGGGCTGTAAGCGGTCGTCGCACGTAGGGTTTGGGTTGTTGCACAGTGCGGGCACAAATCCCACGAGAGTTGCAACATCTGCCCGCAGGTGATGCACGGCTTCTTCAGCCGGGTGTGGCACGATGGGCACGCCTGCCAGTTTTCGTGCACACGGTAGCCGCAACCGGGGCAAGCCGCCTTCTCTTCGATTTCTTGCAGCAGAGCTTCTTCTTCCAGCGAGCGCTCGTAGGCTTCGGCGAGGGTTTCGCGCGGGCGTAAAAACACGTAGATGATGAGACCGGGTAGATTGAGGAGTAGTACCAGCGCTGCCACCGCGATCTGCGCCCAGCTATCGCGCGAGCGGGCACGCATATCGCGATATGCCCAGATCACCATCGCCAGCCACGCTGACGCGACCACCACGCCACCATATATCGCTGCAATCAGCAGTCCGTCTTGGAAAGTCATATCCCACTCTTCGCCTTTTTGACCGCAGTATACTAGACTTTGCCCTTAAACCAAGGACAGCGTATGAATAATCTATCGATACACGATATGCCGGAAGCCGAACGCCCGCGCGAGAGGCTCCTCACGCGGGGGGCGGCTGCGGTCAGCAATGCCGAGTTGTTGGCGATCTTATTACGCACCGGCAGTGGCGAGGAAAATGCGCTGCACCTTGCACAGCGAATTCTCGCGATGCACAACGGGTTACATGGCCTCGCCGGGGCTACCGCCGACGAGCTACGGCACATCAAGGGGCTTGGGAGCGCCAAAATTGCGCAGGTTTTGGCGGCCATCGAACTCGGTAAGCGGGTGGTGACCACGCCGCCGGTCGAGCGTCCAGCAATCAAAACGGCGGCGGACGCGGCACGGCTCGTGCTCGACATGCGCGACTTGCGTCAGGAGCATGTGCGTGTGCTGCTGCTCGACAGCGACCGCCGCCTTCTCGCGGCGCCAACGGTGTATATCGGCA
>CAYSVE010000733.1:0-3098 GCA_964434365.1 uncultured Anaerolineaceae bacterium
CCTGAGCACTTACTGTGGGCAGGGTGAATATCAGGCCAATGAGCAAGGCGGAAACGATACCTGCAATTCGACGCATTACTGAGATCCTCTCTCTTTAGGTATATGTTTGTTGTTAAGAAAGGGATAAATTGCCACGCTGAAACGCAACATGGCCCGTGTAACATACGTTACCCGCCATTTTTACCTGTCCGCATTTAAGTTGCGATTAATATCGTGCCAAGAGTGAGTGTCGACGTGTCTAAGCGATGTGATGAGTGGTCTGCACGCGAAACGTTGAGAATTTACGGTCGACCAAAGCTCGCGAGGAAACAGCATAAAGAGATTAGATGTCTGGCAGCAACGGACAAGTCGAGGTGTGGAGCAGTTAGATTTTGCCTGGCTATGTCAGCTGTTCTTCGGGGCGATACGATCCACTGTTCCGTTTCGGTGTCGTTGGACGGTATCGATGACGCATCTGAAATACCATTCGACGATAAATTGCGTATCGCCTTGTATTTTTGTCGATCATGCAAAATAGCAGCCTGGTCCTATTGGATGCTGATGAGCAGCAACTCCCACGTGGAATACGTTTCCAGCACGGATAACGTCAAACTATCACCGTCAATATCTATTTCGTAGATGTCTCCTAAGCGCTCAGCGGTGAACTGATCTCCCGTGTGCCGAACAACATACAGGTTGTCGCCCGATACGAAATCCTCGCGCTTACCCGCCATCAGCACAGGATGCGGGGTTCCGAGATAGTCTAGATGATAGCGCAACGCATCACTGGTCTGCGCCAGAAATAGAATCTTATCGTCTGCCGCCAATCGGGAAGACAGGTATTGTGCCGTTTCAATTGCATCTGGGGCGTAGTCTACTGCGGTGTCTTTATACAGTATCTCCGGTTGAAGCACAGCCCACCCCTGAATGGCAATGAGGATCACGATAACCGCGATCCCAGTTGTGCCTGGCAAGTATCGTAAAATTAGATGGTCGATCGCAAGTGCGACATATAGTAAAAAAATCGGTGTGACGAACAAAAATGTGCGTAGGGGGGGGATCGTTTGAAGCACTAGCATCACAATCAGCGACCATAGGATCGTAGGTATATAAAGGGGGAAGCGATCGCGACCGCGCCAGTAGTGAATGAGCGCGCTAAGAGGCACAAGCACGGCAAAGGCATATTTCAGCTCGCGAAGCATCCCCTGGGTGACGAAGCGTGCGATACGACGCGGCAGACGCATTAGGCTAGTAAGAAAATTGTTGTTCCACGCCCGTGCAAAACCATTTTCGCCAAATATCGTGTCCAGGGCACCACCAAGCAGGGTAGGCGCATAGAAAACCAGTGTCACGATGGCACCCAATACCAGGACCACCCCGAATGGCGCGAGCATCCGCCATTTGCCCGCTATCAACAGGTTAACAAGCAGCCACAGCGATACAATGCCCATGGGGAGCACCATACTCGGTAAGGTATAAAAGCCAATAACCGCTAGGGCAAAAAATGCGGCCCACAGCGACCGTGTTGGCCGTGACAGAAGTTCGTGAGCCAGTAAGCACATGCCAACGAAGATACAAGTGAGTATTGTGTAGCCACGAGCGTTCACACTGAAGTCGATTAGCGCGCCCGACACGCTCGTGAGAGCCGCCGCGACAACACCTACCCGCCTATCGTATAGCCGTGCCGCGAGTGCGTAAACCAAGGGCGGGATAAGAATGCCCGAAAAAAGCACCGGCAACCGCAGCACCCAGGGGTGATTTCCAAAACTGAGGAAGGCACTACGCATCAAGAGCGTGTGAAATATATGATTGTTGGGATCATCGTAGCTTGTAACGATATGTGCGTACGAGACCTGAGCATATTCCAGGAAGCTCCTTGCCTCATCCGCACGCATCGGGCGATCAAGATAATACATGCGGCAGGCAGCACCGACGATACTCAAGCCGATGACCAGCCACATAGCGAGTGTCTTTGGGTAGGGAGGGCGTTTTTGCAGTAGCTTATTCGGTGGGAACATGGTGTGTGCTACAGCATCTGATCATATTTGTGTCGAAGATCATGCGACAGGCTCGTCGCAAAACCCATGCTGCCGCTGCAAGCGCGTACGGCGATGGAGCTGGATTCGCCCAGGGTTCCAAATTTCAGCTCTCCTCGAAGAACGGACGACTACTTCTATCAGGCGGGGCGGTGCCGCCTCAAGATAGCACGCGAGGGTTATAGGGTAAAGGTCTTGCAAAAAGTAGTTTGGTATTTCTATGTCGCCCATAGACGCAGATATAGACCTCAAGCACGACGACTCGCTGTCAGTTCTTGCCATAGGACAAGCGATGCTTCATATAGCACGCCTGCCAAATGAATGACCTGGGCTAGCACTACGGCATAGCTCGTGGCAGGCGGTAACCGCTCACTAAACAAACGTTGCAGAAGATATAGGAGGAAGTGCCGCTGCGGATTTAGGGTACTCGGCACATGTTCGAGCTGATTCTCGATTCGTTTGTGGAAATAATATCCACCTCTGCCATATCGAAACTGCTGTTGAAAGTACCGCCATATCGTCAGGCTATCCTGGTAATGATAAACGTGGGCACTCGGCAAGTAGCCTTGCCGGTAGCCATGCGCAAGCAGACGGTGACTTAGCTCACGATCTTCGGCGGCAGCCCACCGAAACGACTCGTCGAACCCACCGAGTGCGTCGTACACCTCACGGCGATAGGCTGCATTGTTCGAAACCAGTAAGGAGACGCCGAAGCTTGGCTCCGAGTAATACAAATAGAGGCTGTCGATCACAAAGTGCCATGCCGCATTGCCAGGGCGATCTGGATACGGATTGAGCGACTGGCCCCCAAAGGCGTGCCATGTCGTGTCGTCGAAAGCTTGTTCGAATTGAGAGAGCCAATCGGGCGTAACCACGCAGTCATCATCGGTGAACACAATAAAGTCGCCTCGTGCGACTTCCACCCCTCGGTTGCGCGCAGCCGCCGGACCGCTGGGTTCTATCGTGAGCAGGGTCATCGGTAGTTGGGTACGCAATGTATCAGGCACAGCATCGAAGGTATGCTCGCCCCCATCGTTTACCACGACGAGTTCCCAAGCGCCGGATGGGTAGTCTAAGCTTGCG
>CAYSVE010000734.1:0-3086 GCA_964434365.1 uncultured Anaerolineaceae bacterium
CGGTTGACGGCTCAGGGACTACAACATGTGCTTGCGGCTCTGCTTGACAAGCAAGACAACCCCACCGATGCCATCCAGTGGATGGACAGCGGTGGCTACGTCCGATTGGACTTGGAAACGCCAATTTCAGATGAGACAGTACAGGGGCTTGGCGTAGATAACTACATCATGCCCATTCCGTTTATTCGCACCGAAAAAAACGCCAAAGACCTACCGCCGAACCTGCCAAGCCGATTTGTAGAGGATTACGAGGATCGCAAAGCGCAAAATGCCGCCTTTTACGAGGCGGTACACACGGGCCAACGCGGCAACGAACTCCCGCCAAAGCCCTTGACGTGGGATGTACTGCGAACAATCAATCCGGCGGCACTCCCTGGCTGGACAAACATCCTCAGCAATTGGTGGTTGCTTCGTGAGCACCAGTCCCTTGTCGTTGGCCTCATTCTCGATCTGTATAGCCAACTTCCAAACCCGGTTGATGAAGCGGCGGATTACTGGAAACAGTTGGACAAGCAATATGGTTGGGGTATCAAGCCAGACGCCACCTGCCAACAGTTCTTCAACCCCGACCAGGGTAAGGGACAGAACCGCGCAAAGGCAGATGCCGTCAGTGTGGGCAATATGAAGGGTTTTTGGTTGCCGGAGTTCCTGAAAATGGTTGGCTTCTATCATGATGCGGTCACCCGAACCGTTGCGGGGGGCAAGGACCGCAAAATTTTCGTGATTGAGCCGCGCCGCATGAGCTACGGCGATCATGCGGCGATCATGGCGCGGTTCAAGCCAACGATTACGTCAGAGGCATCGACTCGCTTCGACATTCTGGCAGCGCTGCGCTATTGCCTTGTTCTACTGGACTACTACTTCGAGCGTGAGCGGGAGAACAACCCGCTGATGGCGATGCTTGGTGAAAGCATCCAACAGAACCTCGTCAGCGGTTTCCGCACCGCATTTTATATGGACCTGGGAAACGCAGTTGCCACGATGAACGTCTCGGCAATTGCGCTGCCAGGGTGGATTAGTGTGCCAGAGCCGGATGATGCTCCGGCGCTGCGGAATACACTGAATGAACTCATCACCTTCACACGCCAGTTTGATGAGAAGAACAGTGACGCCTTTACGCTCCTGCGACACCTGCGGGATTTTGTCAGTGGCGACAACCTCGACGCCTTCTTCCGACTGACTACCGCGTTCAGTGGCTATTACATGGGCCAGCGTGAACGCGGCAAGTACGCCTTCCAACAGACCACCCCAACAATCGAAAGGATCATCAGCATGACCAACCCGAAGCTAAACGATATTCTGCAAAGCGAGGGGTTCCGCAATATTGCAGCGGCTATCCGTCACAGTACGGTGCTAGCGCAGTACCGAAAAGCCAGCGGCGACCGGCTTTACGAGATTCGTTACGGACTTGGGCAAGACCACACCCGCGATGCCCGCAAGGGTAAGGAGGCCGAGTTTATGGCGGCCCTGGCGGACTTTATCCACCTCTACAATGCGGAAAACGCCCGCATCTATGAGGTTCGCAAGGTTCAGTACCGCAAAAACGTGACCACCGACGACCTGAACGACATCACCGCCCTACTCGACGAATATGGCGCACCGACCATCGCCCGGATGCTCGTAGCTTATGGGTATGCTCGTCAGCCGAAAGACGAAGCACCGGACGAAATACCGCCAGAGGACAATGTCACCGAGAACGACAACTAAACACCCGCCCACATAAACCAACACGCTATTTATCATTCGAAAGGAACCCACACACCATGACCACCATTGCCAACCTATCCATCAGCGCCCGCCTGATCCTGGACCTGCACAGCCTCAACAACGAAGGCGGCGAGGGCAACCAGATTCAAACGCGCATGGTCAACATCGTTGACCGTGACGGCGAACTGCACAACGTCAACGCGATCAGCGGCGATATGTTCAAGCACATTCAGGCGGAGCACCTGTTCCAGATTGCCCGTGAGGAGGGGCTGCCGCTCAGTGCCGGGGCGCGGGTGTTCGATGCGAACCGCATCAATGCCGATGCCGACTTCATCCAGCGCACAGCCAGTATGACCGATGGTGACCTGCTGGCAGACCTGCTACACACCTGCACGGTCAGTGACATTGAGGGTGTGCTCGTCACAGAAGGCAAGAAGTCTGTACCGCGCAAGAGCGTCATCGAGTTCGGTTGGGTCACTGGTCTACCGGAACACGTCCAGACGGACAGCTACTTCCACGTTAAGTACGCCCAGGACCGTTCCAGTGCCCAGCGTGAAGCCGACCGCGAAAGCCAGCAGTCCACAGGCAGCAATCTCGGCCAGTCGATCTTCCACCGCCCGGCTAGCAGTGGCGTCTACGCGGTTGTGTGCCACCTGAACCTCGCCCGCATCGGCTTCAATGACATCCTTCAGGATTACGCACTGGACGTGGACGAGCGCGTCCGGCGGGCGCGGGCACTGCTGCGGAGCACACTGTACACGTTCGTACAACCCAACGGCGCGATGCGCTCTGCCCAGGCCCCGCACATCCTGGGGTTTGAGGGCGTGGTGACGATCAGCCGCAAGCCGATCCCCGCACCGACGGTTAGCCCACTGACCGACCGCTACCGTGAGGACGTACAGGGCACTGTCGATATGCTGAATGCCATCGAGGGCAATGGCGCGGTAGATCACGCGACATTCGATGACCTCAGCGGTTTTGCAGACATCGTTCGCGCACTGCTCGACGACATCGCGCTTTATGAGTATCGGGTGTAGCCGCCATGTGGGTCGTCGCAACCTACCAGAGCACCAGCCTGTTCTCACTCAAGCCCGCGACGGCTACCGCCAGCGGGGGACGAACCTTACTGGTTCCGACCCCGTATGCGGTGAAGATGGCCCTGCTGGATGTGGCCTGCCATCTGATTGGCGTCGATGCTGCCGGTAAAGCCTGGGACAACTGGCTGGGCGCAGCGCAGGTGTCCCTCCCGGGCGGCCTGACCGCCATGCCGAAGCTCTACACCGACGGCGCCCTCCTCGTCGGCGACTCGGCCGGCTTCTGCAACGCCGAGAAGCTCGCGGGGATCCACCTGGCGATGAAGTCCGGCATGCTCGCGGCCG
>CAYSVE010000735.1:0-3075 GCA_964434365.1 uncultured Anaerolineaceae bacterium
GGCTGGGGTGTTGGGGGGGGCGCCTGTGCGGGGGGGGGTGGGGGGCGGGGTTTTGCGGGGGGGGGGGGGTAATGGGGGGGGGGGGGGGGGGGGGGGGGGGGGGCCGCCGCCGGCGTAAAGGTACCATCGAAGGGTGGCACGAGCAGTACCCCACCGAGTTCGAGTTCGCGGGCGCGCAGGTCATCTAACTGGTTGACCTGCATCATGTACGGCAGATCATCCCAGGTGTAGCCGTAGATGAGGGCAATGTCGGCGAGGGTGTCGCCGGGTTGGATCTCGTGCATGAGGAAGCCGCGCCCATCGACACCCACCACGAACGACGGCGGCGGAGCCGGAGCGGCGTTGTTTCCGTTGCCGCCACCGCTGTTGCCACCTCGGCCCGGTATTTCGAAGACACCTTCCGGGTTGCCGAACACCAGCACGTAGGCGTTGCCCCAATCGCCGCGCGCCACGCCGATGCCCACATCGCGATAGGCAGCATTCGTCAGGCCCGCGTAATGCACCGCCGAGTTCACCCAGAAGTTCCACGCTACGCCGACCGAGGCGTTCGTGCCCCCGTAGATGTTCTCGCTCACCACATTCGAGGGGTAGCCTGCCGCGACGGCCCGCGTGCGTGGGGTGCTACCGTTATCCTGGATGTGGCTCACCTGCTGGCTGGCGATCATCCAAACGGCATGGCGCTGTGCAGCCGCGTTCAGCGCAGCGTTGAGCGAGTAGCCCCCCAGCCCAAGCGAGCTGCGCAACCCGTTGATGCGACCCAGCAAATCGTTGACCTCGCCCTGGGCACGTGCGCCAGTCGGCAGAGCCAGTATTAGCAGGATTAAGGTGAGAATCGTCGTATTTCGCCTCATGGCGGGCATTCTAGCACGCAAACCGGGCCGGACAATACTGATTTCTTAACGAAGATTCGATAAACTTGCTTTATAATTAGAGGCGGGAGTTCAATCGTCATGTGAATGGAACTTATAAACCATGGAACGAGTATTTCTCGTTGTGCTAGTTAGCTATCTGCTGGGGGCTATCCCGGTTGCGTACCTGATTGCTCGCCTCAGCAGCGTGAACATCTTCGAAGTGGGCAGCGGCAACATGGGCACCACCAACGTGATCCGCGCGGTGGGGCCACGGATGGGAATCCTCGTTTTGTTGCTCGACGCGCTCAAGAGCGTGACGGCTATCGTGCTGGCGCAGCGCACCATGCCGCAGGACATCCACCTTGCCACGGTAATTTCGGCATCACTGGCGATTTTGGGCCACAACTGGTCGGTTTTTGCGTATGCGGTCACGGGTAAGCTGCGGGGCGGCAAAGGCGCAGCCCCGGCCTTCGGCACCACATTGATGATCGCCCCGATTTGGCTGGTAGTCCTGAGTGTACTAACGGGTGTGCTGGTGCTCATTCGCACGCGCTACATGTCGTTGGGTGTGCTCGTTATCGTCAGCATCCTGTCGCCGGGCATCCTCATCTGCTCGATCTTCAGCCTCACCGGGCTAACACCGGTCTATACGATTTATGTGGCAGTCGTCACCGGTATGATTCTGTATCGATTCCGCGAGAACATGCGGCGTTTGGCAGCAGGCACCGAGCGACGCGTCGGTGAGCGCGCGTAGAACCAATCGCCTCTGGGGGGTCATCGTTACACTGTTGATCGGTGCGTGTTCGCCGCTTGGGCGTACACCGCCGACCCCCACGCCAACCCTCGCCCATCGGCTGGCCCCAACCTCGACCTTCCCGCCGACGTGGACGCCGACCTTCCCGCCGCCGGCCACCCCACCCCGGACGGCCACCCCACCCGAGACACTGGTTCCCACGCGCACCGTCGCCGAATTGTGCGAGGACTTCGCGATGTTTATCCCAATCGACGAAGGGCACTCGTACGGCGCAGATGATATTTTCGGCATTGTGCTGCAAACTGAGGGCCGACGCACACTGCGCATCACATTGACGCACCGGCTGAGTGGCGACGGCCTCGATGGCGAATTTCAAGCTCAGGTCATGTCGATTATCGAGACACCGCTCACGCGGCTGCCACGCCCGGGGCTATACGATTGGTCGGCGAAGCTGGTCGAAAACGATGCGGTGATATGCGAGGTGGGTGGCTTTTTCTTCGTTGGCAGGCCGGAGTGGCTCACGGCCACCCCAACCCCCACTGTCACAAGCACGCCGACTATCACCGACACCCCGACGGAGGTTCCACCCACGGCGCCACCAACCGCCGTGCCAGTGAACACCTTTACCCCATCGCCAACGCCATAGCGCCTAAATCACCGGGTTAAGTTCGGTCGCAGCGAGGTCACCGGGTTCGGCACCGGGCAACCATGCGTCGCGGTCCTTGACGCGGTTGGCGTTGTCGAGGGGGCTGACGCGGGTGCCATCTGCAAAGTAGATGATCGTCATCACCGAGCGCAGCCGATCGGTCGAATTACCACCTGCGGCGTGGAGCGTCCAACCGCTGTGGAAGGTCGCATCCCCGGCGGCCATCGCCTCTACCTGCGAAAGCGCATACCCTTGCTCTTGTACGTACGCCTCTAGTTGCGCCTGCGAATCGTCGGAGATCGGCATATTGCCCAGGTAGCCCGCCCCATGCGACCCCGACGCAAATTGCAAAGTGCCCATCTCGGTTTGTACATCGGTGAGGGGCATCCACATGGTGATGGTATTGTCGGTATCGAGCGGCTAGTAGTGTTGATCCTGGTGCCAGGGGGTGAAGCCGCCCCCAGCCTCTTTGAACAACGCCTGATCGTGATAAATCCGCACCCGATCCACACCCATGAGCGCCGCTGCGATGCCCGCGAAGCGCTCCGCCAGCACGAATGCTTTCACGGTGTCGTCATGTCGCCATAGGTTCATAGTCTGTAGGAAAGCCATACCGTAGGTGTCACGGTCGGCGAGGGCGCGGGTTTCGGTGTTGCGCGCCTGCGCCGCCGTGGTGATGGCCTCACGGTACGGTGCAAGGTGTGGTTCCGGCAGCACCTCGCGTAACAGAATATGCCCATCGCGCCGATACGTGGCAATCTGGTCATCTGCAAGGGTATAAGCATCACTAAGTTGGGTCATGAAGAATCGTTTCTTTTGGGGTA
>CAYSVE010000736.1:0-3057 GCA_964434365.1 uncultured Anaerolineaceae bacterium
GAACATCGCCCAGGATACGCGCGCGTTGGAGGCGGTTTCGGCCTCCCGCGTGCGTCGCGCACAGGCGCGCGCCCTTGCAACGCGCATCTATGCGGAAAAATCCTGGGAGATTCTGCTCAACGTCCAGAACAGCACCCCACCAGGGACCGCCCTCCACCCGCTGCTGACGCCGCGTGATGAGGTCAAGAGCCGCAAGGTCGTGCTCTTCACCAGCGACCGTGGCCTCGCCGGATCGTACAACTCCAATGTGATCCGTGTGGCAACGCGTTTCGAAGACCGTACCGATGTTCCGGTGCAATACATCACGGTGGGCCGTAAAGGCCGCGACTCGCTCATTCGTGACGGGCGCAATGTCGTCGCGGAGTTTAGTGACATGCCCGCCGAACCCTCGATTGCCGATCTGTCGCCGATTGCCCGCTCGACCATCGATGAGTTTGTGAGCGGTGCGGTCGACGAGGTGTTTGTGGCGTACACCGACTTCATCAATACGCTGACGCAAAGCCCGGTGATTTTGCGCTTGCTGCCGCTGAAGCCGTTCGAAATGGACGATCAGGCCCTTGGCGAGTACATCAAGGATGTACCGCAGATTACCCAAACAGCGGCGGACTATGAGTATGAACCTAGCCCGCAAGAGGTGCTAGACGAGATTGTGCCACGCTTCACCGAGCTTCAGCTTTACCAGGCGATGCTCGAAAGCCAGGCCAGCGAACATGCCGCGCGCATGGTGGCGATGCGCAATGCATCGGACAACGCTGAGGAACTCACTGGCGACCTCACACTGGAATACAATAAAGCCCGTCAGTCGGCCATTACCAGCGAAATTCTTGACATTGTCGGTGGGGCCGAGGCACTCCAAGATTCGATTAACAAAACTGCTGCGTCGATGCTCGAAGCGGCGCAGGCTTAACCTAAAGAGGAGACGCTATGAGCGAAATTGAGGGTCGTATTACTCAGGTACTCGGCAACGTGGTGGACGTGAAGTTCCCCCACGGCGAATTGCCAGACATCTACGACGCGATTCGTGTGCCGCGTGAAGGCGACGAACTCGACCTGATTCTCGAAGTTGAAATGCAGCTTGGCGACGACGTTGTCCGCACTGTGGCGATGGACACCACCGACGGCCTGCGGCGCGGTGTGTCCGCTTTCGCAACCGGCTCGCCGATTAAGGTGCCGGTGGGTGAGGCCTCGCTGGGGCGCATCTTCAATGTGTTGGGCCGCCCGGTGGATGCCGGTGATCCTGTGCCGGACAACGAGCCGCGCAAGGCCATTCACCAGTCTGCGCCGAAGTTCGACGAACAGGCCACCCGTACCGAGGTGTTCGAGAGCGGCATGAAGGTTATCGACCTTATCGCGCCGATGACCAAGGGCGGTAAGGTGGGTATTTTTGGTGGCGCAGGCGTCGGCAAAACGGTGACCATCCTTGAGATGATCAACTCCATTGCGACGCAGCACGCCGGTTTGAGTGTGTTCGCCGGTGTAGGGGAGCGCACCCGCGAGGGCACCGACCTCTACGCCGAAATGGAAGAAGCGGGCGTGCTGGACAAGCTCGCGATGGTCTTCGGCCAGATGAACGAACCGCCCGGTGTGCGTCTGCGCGTGGCACTTAGCGGCCTCACCATGGCCGAGCACTTCCGCGATGAAGGCCGTGACGTGCTGATGTTTATCGACAACATTTTCCGCTACTCGCTGGCCGGTGCCGAAGTGTCGGCGCTGCTCGGTCGTATGCCTTCGGCGGTGGGGTATCAGCCGACGTTGGCAGACGAGATGGGCCAGCTTCAGGAGCGTATTACCTCCACCAAGCGCGGGTCCATTACGTCGATGCAGGCTGTGTACGTGCCTGCCGACGACTACTCTGACCCCGCGCCAGTAGCAGTGTTCAGCCACCTCGACGGGACGATTGCGCTGGAGCGCTCGATTGCTTCGGCAGGGCGTTACCCGGCGGTGGACCCGCTCGGTTCTACGAGCAACATTCTGGACCCGAACGTGATCGGTGAAGAGCACTACAATACCGCCCGCGAGGTTCAGCAGGTATTGCAGCGCTACAAGGACCTTCAGGACATCATTGCGATCCTAGGCGTCGAAGAGCTTTCCGACGACGACAAGGTATTGGTGGCCCGTGCCCGTAAGATCGAGTGGTTCCTTACCCAGCCGATGGTTGTGGCGGCACAGTTTACTGGCATCGAGGGCAAGTACGTGAAGATCGGCGACACAGTGCGCGGCTTCCGGATGATCCTCGACGGTGAGTTGGACCACATCCCAGAAGACTACTTCCGCATGAAGGGGCCGATCGAAGAGGTGGTCGAGGCCTACGAACAGGCTGACAAGGACTAGCAATGCCCATTCACGTCGAGATCGTGACACAAGAGAAGAAAATTTTCGACGAACCAGAAGCCGACCGGGTCCGAATCCCGGCGGCGGAAGGCGAAATGGGTGTCCTGCCGAATCATGCGCCTGTGCTTACGACGCTCGGTTTCGGCGAGCTAATCGTCTACAAGGGCAACGCCGAGGAGCACTTCGCCATCTACGGCGGTGTGGTCGACGTGCGGCCAGACAAGGTGATGGTGCTTGCCGATATGGCCGAGGCATCGTTCGACATCGACCAGGAAGCGCTGCGCCAGGCGCGCGAACGTGCCGCGAAGATGCTCGAAGACGGTGTACCGGCGGCGCAAAACCGCGAGGCAACCCTCGCCCTGCGCCGCGCCGAAATCGGCCTGCGCATCAAGAACAAGATGTCCAACAGTGGGCCGGTGATGCGTATCGTAGAGCAAGAGGACGAAGGCTAGGTTCTCACTGCTATGCCATGTACAATGCCCGGATGTTACGTCCGGGTATTTTTATTTTTTGGGGTGAGGGTGTATGTTCAGCAAACGCCTAGGGGTGGACCTAGGCACGATAAACGTGCTTATATGGGAGCACGGCCAAATCGTGCTTCAAGAGCCGTCGTTGGTCGCTCTAACGGTCGAAGAAGAACGCATTGTTGAAATCGTCCAACCCGCGCGCGAAATGCTGGGGCGCACCGACGAAGAGGACATCCAGGTGCTGCGCCCGCTGCAAAAC
>CAYSVE010000737.1:0-3053 GCA_964434365.1 uncultured Anaerolineaceae bacterium
CCCAGGTTTCGCCGCGCTTCTCGCGCGAAATCGCGTTCGTTGCGAGCGCCAACGCCACCAGCGAAATCACCACATCGCTGGCCACGGCCATGCCCATCATGTGGACGAGCCACAGTTGCCCCCAATCGCCCGTGACGCCCAGCACCGCCGCCCGCGCCGAGGGCACTGCCCCCGCGACCACCGCCGCCGCAAAAATCGCCACGGCCGTTATCAACGCAGGGACCATCAACACCAGCGCCGAAATAATCCAGAACCAACTTACGCGCCCGTTACGAATGATCGTGCGTTGGTGCTGCATCTCTGCATGCAGCACCGCCTCGCCAGCGATGCTGCGTCCCGTCACGGCAGTGCGGATCATCCGGCAAGCTCCTTGGCCCGGTCGATGGCTTGCGGCAGCGTCGGGAAGGTTTCGATGGCCAGGCCCGGCGACAGTTGCGCCAACCGCTCGGCGATGACCGCCGCCATCGGCGAGCGGTTGACCAGTAGCGTGTGCGTCGCACGCGGGTCGATGTACGGCACGAACGACTTCACCGCCAGCAACGGGTTCGTTACGCGGATGTTTTCCAGCACGAAGATGTACCCCTCCGCCGACCCGACAGCCTCATCGCGGCGCTTGGCCCCCGCCGAAAGGTCATCCGCCGTGACTTCGCCGCCCCAATACATTACCACGATGCCGGCGCTGTGCTGCTTGACCTCAACTGGCATAAACCCACCTCATGCTGCGCTGCAAATCAACCATATCGAAAAACCTCCTGTGCGCCCGCTATGGTACCGAATTCGGCTCCGGTGTCGATGTAAGAACTGGTAAATTCTGCGCTTGCGCCGTGGCTGTTTGAAGCGCCTCCTCCGTGAGTGTCGCCCGGTGCACAATCTCCGTCGCCGTGAGGAACACCGGGTCGATGGTTACGTTGCGTCGCGCCTCTTCCGTCACCGTAGCATACAAATCCTGCGCAATGGTCGCCTTCCCGACGATGCTCGTCGCGGTAAGGAATGCCGGGCCGAGATTCGCGTTATTCGTGGCGTTAGCGTTCGCCGCCGATTGCATAAGCTGAGACGCTGTGCCGTTCACCTCAACCCTTACCGTGCTCGCGATGTTCTGCACGCTGGCCGTCCCCGTCATGTTGATTTGCACCACCGAAGCCCGGTTCGTCCCCTGGATTGCCGTGCTCGTCATCTGGAAGAACGTCACGACGGGGTTCTCCCGTGCATAAAGGATGAACGCGACCATAGCCACGGTCAGCAGCACCGCCCACAGCACAAGAACCACATATTCGATGCGTCGGCGTAAGGTCACTGTGCGGCCTCCGTCGCTGCGACCTCAGTCGCCTGCTTGGCTTGCTCCGTCTGCGCGCCGCCCACAAACTCGGCCATCGTCGGGTCGAACGTGGCTTTGTCCAGCCAGTTGGTTGTTTCAGTCCGGTTACGAATAATCGCCTGGTTCGTTGCCACAATCAATGTCGCCGTAAGCTCAGCATTCCGCGTATATGATGAAGGGCCTAAACAGCCATCACAAGACAATAGCAACATCATCACACCCGACAACATGACAACCGTGACAATCAACACCATCAAAACCCATATCACCCGCTGCCTGTGCGCCGCCTTCCGTTTAGGCTTGCCCATCGGTCCCCGCACCATTTTCCACGGGCAATTTAACCGTATGCACCGCGCCCTGCACCCGTACCGAGACATTCACCGCCGTGCTGGTCGTCTGGCTCACCGTCACGGTGAAGTCGAACAGCGCGTTCACCACATCACCGATTTTCACGAGTTGCAGCGTGCCCTCCTCGGTGGTGCCGTCGGCGTTATACACATCGATGTCGCAGCACAGCGTACGCGCGTCCTCACACGCGCCGGTGAAGGTATGATGCCCGGCCTTCACATCGTCTGGCACCATGATGCGCAACAGATACCCCGTGCGGTCGTGGGCCTCACCCAGCAAGTCGAGGTCGGCGTCGTCTGCCTCCACACGAATTTCGAAGCCGCCGCCAACCCGCCGCACGACGATGTCGTCTCGGTGGAAGCTGTGGCGCGTCTGGTGGTTGTTCGCGGTGAACTGCAAGGCCGCGCCATGCGCTTCGAGCGCGTCGGCAGCCTCTGACATGTAGCTGGCCACGACATTGCTCAGTTTATCCAGGTCCACGCGGCGCATCGCCTGGTCGATGAGACCCTGCCCGGCCTGTGTGCCGTAGTCGCGGGCACGTCTCCCGGCGGCGCGGCTCGCCTCGCCGAAGAACGCATCCGTCACGTAGTTAATCAACTGCCGAATCATTCTGCCGATCATCTCGACGCACTCCCCATCTACACGAATCGTCCGCCCTCATTGTATAACCGATCGCATTTCCGCGCGGCCAGCCCTCATATAAAAACAACGCCCCACACGGCGATGACCTCGTGCAGGGCGCAGTTTCGATAAGCGCAGGTTAGGGGTGCGAAAGTCGCAACCTATTCCTGGAATAAGTTCATCATGTAGTCCATCGAGAGACCCTCGGCTTCGAGGGCAGCACGGAGTTTGCGGCGGGCATCGTGCAGCAATTTGTAGAGCGCGTTGCGGTTCGTATCCAACCGTTCGACGACGATTTCCAGCGGCACCCCTTCGATGGCAACCGCAACAAGCGCCTGACGCTGCCGTTCGGTCAGCGATGTTTCCAACGCAGCAGAAATTTTCGCCAGCACGTCATCGCGCTCGGCGGCGCTCTCGGGTTGGGGCAGGTGCGTGTTGCTCGTCATGCCGGGGTCGGTCGGCGAAACCGACGGCATCAACTCGCCGCTAATGGTCAGGTCGTCGAGGCTATAGTCTTTATAGTGTGCGCGACGCAGGTCGCTTATCGCCATGCGGATAGCAATTTTTGTCGCCCAGGTCGTAAAGCGGCTGGCCCCCCGAAAGGTATCGAGGTTATCCAGCACACGCAGCACGGCATCTTGTGCCATGTCCTGCGCCATCTGGTCGACCTCCTGCGTGGCAAGGTCGCTAAGGTCGCTGCGCTCGCGGCTGAGGTAATAAAAGATCGAGCGCTTCAGTCGCGAGCGGAGGTCATCAATTGCCTGCGCCT
>CAYSVE010000738.1:0-3051 GCA_964434365.1 uncultured Anaerolineaceae bacterium
GTCCGCAGCGAGTTCGTCAATGTCGGTGATTATGCCGTATATTTTGTCGAAGTTGGCAAGTAACTCAACAATGATCTCGATTGCTTCGTTGACGTCATCGAGGCAATCCACCAGAGCTTTAGCCACATTCCACAAACCACGCCCTAACTCCAACAGAATATCCCACCAGTCACAATCTTCTTCCTCTGGGCACTCTTCGCCGGGTTCTTTTGTCGGCATTGGGGTTGGATCTTCACCCGGTGGGGGGGTGTACACGGGATCGTTAGGTTGTGTCGGTGGGTTAGTGATCACCCCCCCGGCGGTTGGAACCAGTGCCACCCCGGTGCCTCGACGCCGACGCCCTCGTCCGTACACACGAGCGTGCCATCCGGCGTCACCGTCATCGAGCCTTTGATCTCCCACTGGCCCGTGTCGTGGTTGAAGCTGTTCAGCGCGGCCTGTGCGCCCGGCGGCAGCGGCTCGCTTTCGCCCTGCGCGGGCAGGTTCGGGAAGCAAATCGGCGCGGGTGTATCGAAGTTCGTGCCGTCGAGCGACTGCACCGTAATATCGAGCGCGTGGTTCAAGCCCGCTGGTAGCGGCCCCGGCAGCCGGTCCGACGGAACCGGCGCAATACCCACGCGTCCGCCGCGCGAGCCATCATCGTTATACAGCGAGTCCGGCGGCACCATCAACATGAGGCCCGCCAACTCGGGGAATTCTTCCAGTACCTCCGGCGCAACGGTGATCTCGGTCGTCTCGGTCGCGCTCACCTCTTGCAGGGTGTTCGGCGGCACCAACGGCAAAAAGATGTTGCCCACGTTCAGCGTCTCGCCGGGGATAGACTCCCACGCCTTACCCACCGACGGATAGTAGCCGCCCTCGGGCACATTGTTCGTCACGTTTTGCCCATCGACATGCACGAAGAAGCGCCCTGCCGGGGCCGGGTTCAGGCAGAAGTTACCGTTGTTGTCCGTTGTGGTGAAGAGTTCGTCCGCTTTGCCATCCACCGAAATGCGCACATTTTGCAGCGGCACATTCACGTCGTTGTTCCCCAACTCCGAGGCGAAAACACGCCCGCAGATTTCGGTGTTCGGCAATGTGGTGAGGGTCAGCGTATCGAAGCTAATCGTCCGTGTGCCTCCCGGTTCACCATCCTGGTCGATGTCGACCAAGTCGCCGTTTTCATTGCGTAGGTTGTCCCCATCGATGGTCACATTCACACGCGCGCTAGAGGGCAAATTCGGGTTGTAGAACAACGTCACCGTACGGTTATCCGGCGAGACGTGCAAACGGGTATTCAATACCTGCTGACCAAATCGCGCAGTGAACGTGTCGCCGGTTACATCTCCACGCCGCAGCGGGTCGCGGAAGCGGAAAATCGTCTCGCGAGTGACGGCCACATCGGCCTCGCCGTTCGCCGGGCTTGTCGTGAGGAACGGCACCGACGCTGCCGCTGCGACTTCCACCTCCACCGCACCGATGTCGCAGGCCGTACCCTGTGGCCGGGCGATCCCGCGCTGGTCGGTAAAGTCACAGGTCGTCGGGCTACCCGCGTCGATTGCCGGGCTACCCGAAAGTGGGGATTGTGTCAGGGTCGGGCCGCCGTTGTTGGTCAGCACCCCGAGTACCGGGCTAACGTTCGTGATGTTGCCGGTCGCATCGCCGGTGACCACGCACCCGGCATCGGTCACTGCGAAGAGGTTATACCCCGCACTCGTGAGTATGCCCGTGCACGCCTCGGTGAAAATGCTGTTGCTCACCGTGACGGCCCCGGAGGCGTTACTCAAGTCGCCGCTGACCGTTGCATTGTTGAGGCTGAGGGTACCGCTTTCATTGTGCAGCGCGCCGCCGAACGTCCCAGCGGAATCACCGGAAAGCGTTACGTTCGAGAACTGGCCGAGCGTAAGGGCGTTACTAAACACCCCACCGCCCGCGGTGCCTGCTGTATTGCCATGCACCGCCGAGTCGGTGAGGGTGAAATTGCCAGTATCCGCGTAGATGCCACCGCCCGCACTTGTCGCCATGTTGTCCGACACCGTGCTGCGCACAATTTGCACAGTCCCGTTAGACGCAAAAACACCGCCGCCCGAACTGGCCGCGGTGTTGTTTGTTAATGTCACATCCGTTAATTGGACCAGGCCCCCATCGTTGTAGAGGCCACCCCCGGCGCTTGTAGCCGTGCCGTCGCTGACGGTCATGTTGTTGAGGATGAGGCTGCCCCCACTGACGAACACCCCTGCCCCGCTCACATCGTTGCCGTTGCGCAGCGTCACATCGCTAATGGTCACATCAGTGTTCATCACCAGCGCAATGCGAAACGCCGGAGCGTCATCGCCGCGCTGCACCGTGAGGACATCCGCGCCGGGGCCTGTAACCGTCACCGCATCGGTGAAAACCAGCGGTTCTGGGATGGTAATGACGCCGCTCAGCGCCGTCAGGTCGATCGTATCGGTGGCACCGCCAGCGATACACTCGCCATTCGTTGCGCCTGATGCTGTGTTGTCGCGTGCCGCTCGGGCCGCCTCAGGGAGTGTACATTGACCGTCGTCGGCGATTGTGGATGCCGTCGTGCTCACGACGATATCTGTTTGTGCTGATGCAGGTTGCACAAGTTGGAGGGAAAGTAGAATTGCTATAGAAAAGTACGTAATGAGTACAGGAACGCGAAAGCGACGTAGCATAGTATAGACTTCCCCCCCAAACATAGCAGACGAAACTAACGTAACACAAATTATCGCCTATCACTATTTAGGGTTTCTGGTCTTTTTCACTTAATAGTGACTAACACCCAACTATCGCCTTTATGAACTTTTTACGTATCACAATTTTGTCATCAAAATGACGTATCTCGAGCGTTACGTATATGTGTTCTCAAACCGTATCTGTTCCGGGGGTAAATCGGATCAAAATCGAGGCTGTGTTCTACAGCAGCGCCGGAGCCGCAAAGCCTGATCGATGCGCTGTTCCTGGAGCGGTTGCGGGTGTCCGTCGGGGATGAGGCGGCCTAGCACGACGACGCGCGCAGGTACAGCAGATCGTTGGCGTCGGTCCACTCGCCGGTGAAGCCGAAGG
>CAYSVE010000739.1:0-3049 GCA_964434365.1 uncultured Anaerolineaceae bacterium
ATGCGCGTCCTCATGCTCTCGAAAGCCTGCATCGTCGGCATTTACCAGCGCAAGCTGGAACACATCGCTCGTGCAGGCGTCGAGTTGATGGTGGCGGTGCCACCCCGTTGGCGTGATGAGCGCGGCGATACCGTCCTCGAACGGGTATTTACCGAGGGCTACGACCTGCACGTCACACCGATATGGCTCAACGGCCACTTTCATCTGCACATGTACCCAGCCTTCGGTGATTTGGTGCGCCACTTCCGGCCCAATGTCGTTCACATCGACGAAGAGCCGTACAACCTCGCGACATGGCACGCGCTTTGGCACGCCAAACGCGCCGGGGCGAAGACGCTATTTTTTAGCTGGCAGAACATCACGCGGACGTATCCGCCACCGTTCAGTTGGGGCGAGGCATGGACCCTGCGCACCATCGACCATGCGCTGATGGGCACGCAATCGGCGGCGGATGTGTGGCGGCAGAAGGGCTACACCGGCCCGGTGACGGTCGTGCCACAGTTCGGCACCGACCCGGACCTGTTTCGCCCGGCGGCAGTGCGCCCCACTCGTCCGTTTACGGTGGGGTACTTTGGCCGCCTCGTGCCCGAAAAAGGCCTACGTCATTTGTTCCAAGCCGTTGCCGCGCTCGATTGCGATTGGCAGCTACGGCTCGTGGGCGGGGGGCCACAACGCGCCAAACTCGAAGCATTCGCGGGTGAACTCGGTTTTGCCGAGCGCGTGACGTTCGTCGGGCAAATCCGCAGCACGGAAGTGCCCGCGCAGTATCACGAGGTCGATGTGGTGGTGCTGCCCTCGATTACCCAGCCCAACTGGAAGGAACAGTTCGGGCGCGTGTTGATCGAAGCGATGGCGTCTGGCGTGCCGGTCGTCGGCAGCGACAGCGGGGCGATTCGCGGCGTTGTCGGCGAGGCGGGGGTCATCGTGCCCGAGGGCGACGCAAGTGCGCTGGCGGCTGCCCTGCGAAAAATCCACGACGACCACACATGGGCTGGGGAGTTGTCACTAGCCGGGCGACGCCGTGTATTGGCACATTACACGCACGAGCAGGTCGCAAGTGCTACGGTTCAAGTTTACAACTCCTTGAACATTTGACCCTTTATGAGCCTTAAAACACCGCGTATAATGCACACGTTAATGACAATATGATAGACGCGACTGCCAATGGGCTGTACAATCGTTAAGGGGAAGTGAAGACTTCCTACAAGTTGGTACGATTGGCTCCGTGGTGGTGAGCGCAACCGAACCCGATGCCATGTGTTACAATGGTCAGTGTTCAGCACCTGTTGGGGAGAAATCAGTGCGTAACACCCATAGTATCTCTCTGGTGGACATTCCTCTGGTGCATCGCCTGGCCGATGGGGGCATTGTCCTGGACAGCAGCATCCAATGCACCCGTGCTTCCGACAGCGTGCATGGTCGGCTGTTGAGTAGCCTGCTGCCCACTACCCAAACACACACCCTGGTTGCGCGCACCCCCGAAGACAGCGTGGTTGGCCAGTTTCGCTTCGATGATGACGGCCACAACGCGCACATCATTTACATGGCCCCGAACATACCGCCCGACCACGACGACAGTGCATGGCTTCTGCTGCTAGATGCGATGACTGCCGAGGCAGGCCGTTTGCGCGCGCACACGCTCTCTGCGGAGCTAGACGAGAGTAGCCCGCTCTTCATCACGTTGCGGCAGGCCGGTTTCGTGGTGTATGCCCGGCAACGCCTGTGGACGGTTGGGACGGGGCGTGAGGTACGCCCGCCACACGACCCGGCCGCGGTGGCACCCATCACCGCTGCCGATGGGCACGCGGTGCAGTTGCTCTACGGGCTTACCGTGCCGAGCCTGCTGCAACAAATTGCAGAGCCACCGCGTAATGGGTTCGTGTATCGGCAGGATGGCAAGGTGTGTGCGTTTATCGGCTACGAAGAGGGGCGCGACGGCTACTATATGATGCCCTTCGTCCATCCCGATGTGCTGCCACAGGCCTCGGCGATTATCGCGACGGTGATTGCGTCGTTGCCGAAAACGGCCAATCGTCGTGTGACGGTACGCGTACGCCGCTACCAGGGCTGGCTGAATAGCTCGCTGGAAGAACTGAACTTCCGGGTTGCAGCCGAACAGGCCGTGATGGTACGGCACATCGCAGTGGGCGTACGGTCGGCGAAGTTCGCTTCGCTGCGCACCAAACTTAAGACGGTGCCTGCGCCGATACGCCCGCCTAGCACGAACCTTGGGGAACAGGCCTTCGAGCTGGCGGAGGCCAAACCTACGGAGTTGGAACCAGCAAAGCCTATGCACAGCAGACTGGAAACACCAGCTGCGGAATGTCAGATTAGGAGTAACTCTGTTTGGAACGTCGGATAACGGATGACATCGACAAGCTAAGACACTTTCTGCCCCAACATCTGCAAGATGCCCTCGACGAAGAAGGCCGCACCGATGAACTACTGGAAATTGTGCTCGACCTAGGCCGTGTGCCCACCGCTCGCTACGTGGACAGTGAGATTGTGCTACACGATAGTGAAGTACACCGCGAAGACATCGATGCCATTGTGAACAGCATTGGCCTGTTCGACGCAGATAACCGCGCGGGTATCGAGCGCACGCTGCACCGTATTTCTGCAATTCGAAACCGGGCGGGCGACGTCATCGGCCTGACGTGCCGTGTGGGGCGGGCTGTGTACGGCACCATCGACATCATCGAAGACCTTGTGATGAGCGGCAAGAGCTTGCTGCTGCTGGGGCCACCGGGGGTGGGCAAAACAACGATTTTGCGCGAGGCCGCCCGTGTGCTCGCAGACGACAAGCGCGTCGTTATCGTGGATACATCTAACGAAATCGGCGGTGACGGCGATGTGCCGCACCCGGCGGTGGGTCGTGCGCGTCGGATGCAGGTGAGTGTACCCGCGCAGCAGCACGAGGTGATGATCGAAGCGGTGGAAAACCACAACCCGCAGGTCATCGTCATCGACGAGATTGGCACCGAGCTAGAAGCCCTAGCCGCCCGCACCATTGCCGAGCGCGGCGTGCAGCTTGTCGGTACCGCCCACG
>CAYSVE010000740.1:0-3048 GCA_964434365.1 uncultured Anaerolineaceae bacterium
CCGAGGGTGTGCGCTATGGCGTGCCCTACACGCGCCGGGGCGGTACATTCTTCGTGGAGGGCGGCGTGCCGGGCATTCAGTCGAATTTGGTGCGGCCCTACAGCGGCGAAGTCTACGACGAGGCGGTGCAGGCCTTCCCCATGTTGATGCAAAACGGCGCGCGCAGCTACTTCGATACCCGGCCCGACCGCGCAACACGGCGCACGGTGGTCGCAGTCGATGAGGCCGGGCGCGTGCTGATGATCGTCACGACGGCGGGTGGGCTGACGCTGCTCGAGATGGCCGAGTACCTCGCAGAGACCGACCTGAACATCGTCCACGCGCTCAACCTCGACGGCGGCGGCTCATCGCTGATGGTGCTTAACACCGATGAAGCCCGCACGACCTTCCCCGCCATCGACCCCGTCCCGGCAGTGTTGGCAGTTTATGACAGCATGTGATTTAATTCACCGCTATCATTGGAACGCATCCGCAGACGTTAGTTTTTTCGGAGCCAGACCCCATCATGGTGATTAACCCTCAGCAGTACAGCCGCCCGGCCACCGTCGCCGAAGCCGTCGGCCTGCTTGCGCAGCCGGGCACCTACCCGTTGTGTGGCGGCGCAATGGCGCTCGGCCACCAGAAGTTGCCCTACGCGCACATCGTCGATTTGCAGGACCTCGACGCCCTGAAAGCGGTGGATGCCTCAGCAGACGACATGATCTTCGGCGGTGGCGTGCTGCTGCAAACCGTCCTCGATACGCCCGACGTGCCGGTAGCGGTCAAGCGGGCGCTGACGCGCGTGCCCACGCTCAACCACCGCAACAATACCTCCATTATGGAAACGCTGCTGCTGGACAATCCGCCAGCGGAGTGGTTGGCCGCGCTGGCCGCGCTCCATGCCAACCTGCGCCTGCAAACGGCAGACGGCGTGCAAAGCTTCCCCATCACCGACACGACGCTTGTCGCGGGGCCGGGGGGCCGCAGCCTGACGAACGCGCTGCTGCTCGATGTGACGGTGCCGCGCCTGGCTAACGGCGAGGCGCTGGGGAATGCCTACCTCGCGCGCACCCCTGCCGGGGACCCCATCGTGTGTGCAGCGACCTTCGTGAAGGTCGAGGGTGGCGCGGTGAGCACCGCGTACGCGGGGGTTTGCGGGGCCAGCGAACAGCCCTGCGATCTGCTTTCGTTGGGTGCCCTCGTTGGGGCGCCGTTGGATGCAGCGAACATCGCGAAAGTTGCCGATACGGTGCCGAGCGTCGTCAAACCGGTGGCGACGTACCTCGGTAGTGTGGAGTACCGTGCGGCCATGGCGGGCACGCTCGTAGGGCGGGCGCTACGCGATGCCGCCGCGCAATTGCAGTAGGAAATGTGTTAACATACCGAAAAGCAACCCGTAGATTTCGTGCAAGTGCACGATGCGCGCGATGAAGAAATTGTGGGAAGCTAGATTGTGGAGGTACCATGCAAACCCGGCTCGCGCTGACGCTCGATGACTACATCCGCAAATACGATAGCGACGGTCCATTCGAACTGGTCGATGGGGAGGTGATTCCTTTGAGTCCGCCGGTTGCCGGTCATGTCGCGATTGCCCAACGGATCAACTTTGCTTTGTACGAACAAGCGCAAAAGCGCGGCCTGGGAGAAACCGCCACCGATGCGCCGCTCGTGCTCACATACGACAGCGATTGGGTGCCGGATGTTTCGTTTTATACACGCGAGCGCCTGGAGGCCTACCGCGCGAATGACCCCGCCTGGGATGACAAACCCTACACCCTCGTGCCCGATATTGCCGTAGAAATCATCCCTGCGAACGACCGCTACACCGACGTTACCTCCAAAGTCGACGGTTACCTTGCGGATGGTGTGCGCCTCGTGTGGGTCATCGACCCCCGGCGGCGAACGGTGACGGTGCGCGAGGGCAGCCGCATCGAAACCTTGACGGAAGGGGATGCCCTTGGCGGCGGAGACGTGGTAGCGGAATTCTCGCTGCTGGTGAAATTGATTTTTGAAAACTGAGGTGAACCGATGCAAATTTCTGTGACGTTGAACGGCGAAAAACGCACGCTGGAAGTTGCGCCGCACGAGCGGTTGCTGCGCGCCCTGCGCCGCGAGGCTATCTGGAGTGTGAAGTTCGGTGACGAGCGCGGCCTCAGCGGCTGCGATGCGGTGCTGCTCGATGGGCGGCTCGTCAACAGCAACAATATTTTGGCGGTGCAATGCCACAACATGGAAGTCACCACGCTGGAGGGCATCGGCACCTCGCGCAATTTGCACCCCCTGCAAGAGGCCTTCATCGAAACCGGCGCGATCCAGAGTGGCTACAACACCCCCGCGCAGATTCTCGCGGCGTACGTGCTTTTGCAGACGAACCCCAACCCCACCGAGGCCGACGTCCGCACGGCCCTCGCAGGTGTGCTGGACCGCGAAACGGGCTACGTCAAGCCGGTGGAGGCGGTGCTGCGTGCGGCGGCGAAAATGCGCGGCGAAGACGTGCCCCCCTACGCCCCATTGGAGCGGGCCATCGCCGCGCCGCCGGGCCTGTTCGACCGCCCGTGGCCCTTCGATGACCCCGACGATGACGACCCCGGCGGCGAGGACCTCGCAGGCGACGGCACCGTCACCAAAGTGCGCACGAAGCCGCCCGCTGTGGTCGTGGCCCCGGCAGAACTCGACAAGACGAGCGTCATCGGCAAGCCAGAGCGCATGGGGGACGCGGTGAAGCTCGCCGCAGGCAAGGGCGTCTATGCCGATGACCTCGAAATGCGCGGGATGCTGCACGCGGCAATGCTCACCAGCCCGCACGCCCACGCCCGCATCCTCGATATCGACACAAGCAAGGCCGAGGACCTCGACGGCGTGCACGCCGTGCTCACGTTCAAAAACGTCGCGCGGGTGATGTACGCCAGCGGCGGCCAGAGCTACCCCAACCCGCCACCCTACGATCAGGTGTCTTTGGACAACAAGGTGCGCCACGTCGGTGACCGTGTGGCCGTCGTCGCGGCGGATTCGCCGGAAATCGCCTTTGCCGCGCTCGATTGCGCCGACGGCGGAGGTCGACCAAAAATG
>CAYSVE010000741.1:0-3048 GCA_964434365.1 uncultured Anaerolineaceae bacterium
AAAGCCAGCGATATCGGGGTTGGCGGTGATGATGTCGGTAGCGGCGTTCAACGCTGCTGCCGGGTCGCACCCGGTAAACTGCGTCGGCAGCACTTCGATGTCACCATAGTTCGCCGCCATCTGGTCGATAAAGCCCTGATCGCGCTCGGCACCTGTTTGCGAACCGGCGAGAATACCCAGATTGCCGACCTTACCCTCGCCGCCAATCAGCTCGGCGAGTGCATCGGCAGAGGCCGCAGCACCCGCGACGTTGTCCGTCAGGAAGTGGGCATACGGGGCATCGGAGTTTACGCCAGAGTCTACGGTGACGAGGATTTCGCCACTGGCGATGATTTCCTCAACCACAGGGGCCAGCGCCTCAGCGTCGGTAGCAGCCATGATGATACCTGCGGGGTCCGTCGAGGCGACGTTGCGTAGCAGGTCAGCTTGCTCGGCAATCAACACCTCACGGGCAACGCCCTGGTAGTCTGTTTCGTAACCGAGGTCGGCAGCGCGATCATCCACGCCAGCACGCACAAACAGCCAGTAGCTCACGTCTGTCGACTTTGGAATGAAGACGATCGTGCCGCCGGGGCTTTCTGCCATTTCCTCGTCCATCATATCCAGGCCCTCAACCTCGCTGATGCGCTCGGCATCGCCCAGGTTTTCTGCCGAGATGACGATGGGGGTCAGCAGTACAAGGTCGCTTTCCGGTTCGGTGCCATCACGCAGGAAGTCTGTGAGGATATTGAGGGCCGTACGGGCCTGACCACCGGGGAACTGCTCGACAGTACCGGCCATGCCGCCTTCGCTGATGCTCAGAATCGCTTCGGGCAGTGCGTCGAAGCCAAGAACATCGACCTGGTCGCCCAGGCCCAGGGCATTAAGAGCTTCAAGGGCACCCAGCGCCATATCATCGTTTGCAGCAATGATGACATTCGGTGGCTCATCGAGGCCGGCAAGACCCGCCTCGGTCACGGACAGAGCCTCGTCGCGGCTAAAGTTCGCGGTCTGCTCGAAGACAATGGGGTAGTCCTCTGCAACTTCATCCAGCACATTGTGAACGCCCTGGTTACGGTCGATGCCCGGCCCAGAACCCGGCTGGCCCTGAAGATGGAATACGGTTGCGCCGTCCGGGTAGTTTTCCAGCACCCACTGTGCCTGTGCTTCACCACCAAGGACGTTGTCTGCGCCAACATGGGCCAGAACACCGTCTACGCCTTCGACACGGCGGTCTACCGTTACGACCGCCAACCCTGCTTCGATCGCCTGGCCAAGTGCCGGGGCCATAGCAGTCACATCCAGCGGGCTAATCAACAGGCCGTCAGCCTGCTGAACGATAGCGGCTTCGACATCGGCGGTCTGCTTGGGGACACTGTTCTGTCCGTCGGTATTGAGGAGTTCGATTCCGCCAATAACCGCGGCTTCGTCGTCAATTTCGGCCTGCATGTGAACGAAAAACGGGAAGCTGAGGCTGGGCATAGAACTGGCGATCGTGAGTTCGTCATCCTGGGCGGTAACGCTGAATGCAGCTACCAGCAGCACCAGTACGAGGACGCTTGCGAGATACAGTCTGGATTTATTCATTACTATTCGTCTCCTGAAAAGAATTGGACTGGCAAGGCGTTCATTACTTCACTTCTTCTTCTTTTTAGCATTCACCTATACGCACCACCCCCTTAAAAACGTCATTATGATGCAACAATCGTGAGACGACGCACGCCATTTGGGCTTCACAAAGCTATCGAAAGCGACGGTCAGCACGATAGTGATGCCAGTAAGAATTTGCTGGTAATACGACGACACGGTCGTCTGCACCAGCCGGTTGGCCCGCACGCCCATCGACGCCGCACCCATCGTCATTTGCTGCTCTGCGATGCTGAGATTCCACACGAGCGTTTTCGGGTCGATCACCACACCTTGCCGTCGCGTAATCGTGTCCACGTAGAGGGTAACAATGCGCGTCGTCGGTGCCCCACGGGCGTTGGTGATATGGACGGGCTGGCATTGGTCACGGCATTCGCCTTCATCTGGCGGGTGTTCACCCGCCAGAATTTTGACGAGCGAGGAGTTTCCACCCTCATTTTCACCGACCATGTCGTGAACGTCACCGGGGCGAATGTCGGAAGAAATGTCATCCAGGGCTTTGACACCCGGAAGGGATTTACCAATGTAATGCAGAAATAGACGTACCATAATATTGTTGATTTAATTTGTCAGAATTGTTTCTGTCAGGCAATCGGTTTTGTCGACTGGCGCAGGATCAGCTCCGGCTCCAGAACCAGGTGCTTTTCCGCTATATCCTGCTCTTCGATTAACGCCAACAGGAATCGGACAGCATGTGTTGCAAGTTGCTCGAACGGTTGCCGTAAGGTAGTTAGCGGGGGGATCTGATATGCAGCAACCTCGATATCGTCGACGCCGATAACCGAAACGTCATCTGGAATCCTGATCCCCTGTGCATACAGGACACTCATCGCGCCGATAGCGACGCGATCATTCGCTGCAAACACGGCAGTGAAAGGCGTCTCTGTTTGTAGAATCTTCTGAATGGCTTCCGCACCCGATTCACAGTTCCAGCGCCCTTCAGCAATGCGACCGTGATTTATATCGATGCCAGACTCTGCCAGGGCACGCTTGTACCCGTTCATACGATCGCGAGCGACACCAAGCGAAAGTGGTCCGCTGATGTGTGCAATTTGGCGGTGCCCCAGCGACAACAGGTGTTTGGTAGCCATGTAGCCGGTTTGTTCATTATCCAGGGTAATGGCCGGGCCAGTGTGCCCTTCTGGAATGCGCTCAAACGCAACTGAAGGAATGCCAGCATCCTGCAAAGCCGTTAGATTGCTGCCCGAATCTTCGGTGGAGATAAAAATCACACCATCGATCCACCGCTGGGCAGCCGTTTGAATGTAAGCGGCTTCGCGCTGCGGATCATCGTGCGTGTTATAGACAGTTAGCGTATAGCCGTGTTGATAGGCATATTCCTCTGCGGTGCTAACGATGCTAGCAAGATACGGATTGGCAATATCAGTAATGAGTAACGCCAGTGTGTGCGATTGGCCTGTG
>CAYSVE010000742.1:0-3043 GCA_964434365.1 uncultured Anaerolineaceae bacterium
GCGCGGTGGGCACATCCCCGGCGCGGCCAACATCCCATGGAGCACCGCCGCCAACGATGACGGCACCTTCAAGAGCTACGATGAGTTGCGCAAAATTTACGTCGAAGACAAGGGCATCGACCCGGCCAACGCGGTGATTACTTACTGCCGCATCGGCGAGCGCAGCAGCCACTCGTGGTTTGTGCTGAAGAACCTGCTCGGCATCGAGGACGTGAAGAACTACGACGGCTCGTGGACGGAGTGGGGTAACCTCGTCAACGTGCCCATCGAGAAGTAAGCACGACGCGTCGCGTGTTTTCGGCGGGGGCCAGCGTGGCCCCCGTTTTTGATTCTCTTCGACAAAATGAGAGTTTCGGGAATAATTACGGCCTTAAGCCCCTATGCTGACACATCGCTTACAATTTCACAGTAACTTAATTGTACAATGTGCAATTTCTACTGGTAACCGAGCGAAGAACCACATGTACGATGACACCCGCGCGCGCATTAAGGCGCGCTACAACCGACGCTTCTACGTGGGGGCGCACCTCGCGGCCCTGTTGATGCTGATACTCGTCTCGGCCTTTGTGCCGTGGATGGGCATGGTCACGCTCACCCTTGGCCTCGCGCTCATCCCGCACGCACTGTACGTCGCCTACAAAGAGTACACCGATTGGGTCGAGCGGCGCGTGGACGACGAAATGTATGGCCCACCGGCCAAGGCCAAGCGCTACCCTGAAGATGAGGTGGAGCCAGGCGGCTTCAGGTTAACGGACGACGGCGAGATCGAACCGATTGGGCCAGAAAAACCGAAGAACGGCTACGATCAACCGCGCGCCTACAGCCGGGAGGATGCGCGTCGTAGCCGCCAACGGGGCTACGACGATGACGATGACGATGATCGGCGTGACCGCCATGAGAAGAAGCGTCGTCGTCGGAAGCACGACACCGACGAGTTCGATGTGAAGGAAATTTTCGAAAAGCTGAAGGACATCATCGACTAGATGCCCCTCAGCGCGCGGCTGTGTTAATCCTCGGAGCTATCGGGGAGGCGCACGGCCTCGACTTCCATCGTGCGGAGGATTTGCCGCCCAGACGAGCGCTCGAACAGCGCAAACATCGGGTTGAGGAAGCGCAGCGCGATCGGTCCGACAATCGCCATGATGAGCACGTAGGCTGCGGCCAAGGGCGCAAGCTGTGGCTCGGCGACGCCCGCCGACGCACCCAAACCGGCGATGACGATCGAGAACTCGCCACGGATCGTGAGCAGTGTGCCGGCGCGGGCCTGCCCGCGTATTTGCACGCCGAGTTGCCGCGCAGCATAACTACCGGAGATAAGCTTCGTCGTGGCGGTGATGACACCGAGAATGAGCGCAAGGCCGATGACGGGCGGCAGCGCCGACGGGCTAATTTGCAACCCGAAGAACACGAAGAACACCGCCGCGAACATATCGCGCACCGGCTCGATGATTTTGTGCACCTGCTCGCTGATGTTGTGCGACAGCGCGATACCCGCCAAAAAGGCCCCTACCGCCGCCGACACTTCGAACCACTGTGCGACACCCCCAACGAGCATCATCAACGCGAGCGCGCTGAGCAACAAAATTTCGCTGGAGCGCGTTTCGATGAGTTTGCTCATGCGCTCGCCGAGGAAAATCGCCCCGGCCCCGATGACCGTCACCGTGAGCGCAGCGATGAACAGCGACGTCATCCCGCTGACAATGCTCTCGCCGACCAGCAACACCGTCATCAGCGGGAGGTAGGCGGCCATCACCAGGTCTTCGAACACGAGGATCGACAGCACCGCCGGTGATTCGCGGTTACCCAGCCAGCCGAGGTCGCTGAGCAGCTTGGAAATAATGCCCGACGACGAGATGTACGTCACGCCACCGAGCAACAGCGCCACCACGAAATCCCAGCCGAGCACAAGGCCGAAGATGAAACCGGGCGTGAAGTTCATGGCGATGTCGAGCAGGCCAGAACGAAAGCTTGTGCGCAGGCTGGTCGCGAGTTCGGGCGCAGTGTATTCCAGGCCCAGCGTGAAGAGCAGCAAAATCACGCCGATTTCGGCCCCGGCTTCGATGAACTCCGTCGAAAACGCGACCGGGAGCACCCCCTCGGCCCCGAAGGCCATACCGATGACGAGGTATATCGGAATCGGCGACAGCCCCACGAGGTCGCACAGGCGGGCAGCGACCGCCAGCGCCAAAAAGATGAGGCCGAGTTCGGTGAACAGAGCGGCGATTTCTGGCCCGGTGCTGGCAGCGAGTAGGGTGAATGGCATCAGCCCGTCCCCGCCATCATATCGTGCGCCTCTTTAATGCCTTCCGGCTTACCAACGACGACCACTGTGTCGTCCGGTTGCAGGCGGAAGCTCGGCTCTGGCGCGGGGATGGTCTCCTCGCCACGGATGACGGCCACGATTTGCGTGCCGGTTTCGTACAGCCCCAGGCCCCGAATGCTGGCGTCGGTGCAGGCCCAATCGCTCTGAATATCGATCCAGTCGATGGCGATGCCGCCGATGGACTGCTGCAAGTGGGCCAACGCCTCGGTGACCTGGGACGCGCCGAGCATTTGCCCCATGAGGCGCGCTTCGTCCTCGGTGAAGGCCGTGGAACTCGCGCACATGTCCGGGTCGTCGGCACTGAACACGAGGAAATCGCGGCGACCACTGTGGTGCGCGATGACGCCCACACGAACGCCCTGCTCCGTGGTAAAGTCCAACTCCACGCCGACACCTGGCAGCTTGGTTTCGCGAATCTTCCGGTTCATAAGGTTGTCTCCAATTTTTATGTGGCTTGCGCCGGTTTGCTGTGGGCTTACATTTTACCTGACGCGCATCAGCATTTCTATTGGCACGAGATTAGAGCCGCTCAGGTGCGGCTTATGTGGGCGTGGCCCCCAGCCCCCGCGCCCCACGGCGACGGGGCGGCTTCGCCGCTTCAGAATTCAGAGAACAGAAAACAGAGTATCAGAGCTATTAATAAGAGCGGGAGCAGCGGAAACCGAGGAACGTAACTTCGATATCCGGGAAATACCAATAACGGACCGCGCCGCGCAGGAC
>CAYSVE010000743.1:0-3038 GCA_964434365.1 uncultured Anaerolineaceae bacterium
GCCGACCACCTCGCGCTTGAACGGCACCGTCACGTTCAGGCCGATGTAACCGTGCATCATGAACTCGCGGATGCTTTTCTTTAGAATATCCGGCGGAATGGCGTTTGCGTCGTAGTGCCATTCGTGCATATCCAGGGCGGCGAAGGCCGCGTTGTGCATCGGGGGGCTAAGGCTGTGCTCGATAGGCCAGCCGATAACCCCTACCCGTTTTTCTGCCATAAACGATCTCAAATTTCTCGAAATTTTGCGTCACGTCACACTATTCTAACGCGAGACGGGGCACAGGCATACAGTAATACCCGTGCCTTTTTCAGGTGCGTCGTTTGGCACTTTGCCACGAAAGGCGGGGCCGCCATCCGTTCGCCTGCGCCCCTACGTTCGCCTAACCGACCGCCACAGGCTCCTCGACGAGATTCGCGCCCAGGCCAGCCAACAACGCCGCATAGCCGGGGAAGGAATCGCCAGCACAGGCTGCATCGGTGACGATCGTCTCGGCCCCGGCGGCCATGCCCGCCACGCTGAGGCTCATCGCTACACGATGATCGTCGTGCCCATCGACGGTGCCGCCGCCCAGCGTCTGCGGGCCATCGATGATGAAGCCGTCTTCGGTTTCGTCGATTTTCGCGCCCAGCCGCGTGAGTTCCGCTGTCATCACCGCCAGCCGATCGGTCTCTTTCACGCGGAGTTCGCCCGCGTCGCGCACGGTTGTACGACCTTCGGCGTGCAGCGCCGCGACCATCAGCGCCGGGAATTCGTCGATCATCCGCACGACCGTCTCGCCGCCCACATCCACACCCTTGAGAGTGCTGTGTTTCACGCGGATGTCGCCCGCCGGTTCGCCGCCCTCGCTGCCCGCATTGCTAATCGTGATGTCCGCACCCATTTCGCGGAGCACATTGAGCAGGCCGGTGCGTGTGTGGTTGAGGTTCACGCCAGCGATGGTCAAATCGCTGCCAGGGACGACGCAACCCGCCACCAGCAAAAACGCCGCCGATGAGAAATCCCCCGGCACGGTGAGGTTCAGCGGTTGTAGGTCTGCGCCCGGCTTGAGCACCACCCGGTTGCCCTCCGTATGAATATCGACGCCCATCGCGGAAAGCATAGTCTCCGTGTGGTCGCGCGATGGCCCGGGCTGCGACACGACCGTCGCGCCCTTGGTGAACAACCCGGCCAGGAGCACGGCACTTTTCACCTGGGCACTCGCCACTGGCATATCGTAGCTGATGGCCTTCAACGTGGATGGCCGGAAGCGCATCGGCGCGCGGTCGTTTTGTGCTTCGATGTTTGCGCCCATCATCGCCAACGGTTTGATGATGCGCTTCATCGGGCGGCGACGAAGCTGCTCGCTGCCATCGAGCACACACTCGAACGGCTGCCCGGCGATGATACCCGCCATCAGGCGGATGCCCGTGCCCGCGTTGACGAAATCGAGCGAGGCGCTCGGTTGTTTGAACACGCCACCGTGGATCGTCAGTGTGTTCGCGTCGTGCCGCTCGATGTCGATCCCCAGCGTACGCACTGCACCGAGGGTCGCTTCGGTGTCGCCCGCATTGAGCCAGCCGCGCACCTGTGACGTGCCACCCGCCATCGCCCCGAACATCACCGACCGGTGCGAAATCG
This sequence comes from uncultured Anaerolineaceae bacterium, assembly GCA_964434365.1. Taxonomy (GTDB): domain Bacteria; phylum Chloroflexota; class Anaerolineae; order Aggregatilineales; family Phototrophicaceae; genus CAYSVE01. The sequence goes on from CAYSVE010000743.1 coordinate 1,621, forward strand.
ACTTATCGCCCGGCACCTTCACCGTGCCGGTTAGCGCCCCACCCGGCTTTATGCTGAACTGCGTGTGTCGGTCTGCCACTCGTTTTGCCTCTCCCCTGTGTTTACCCTATTTACCGCGCTTCGATTCGTAGTTTTCCTGCCATGTTTGCCGCGCCTCGCGTATGGGCACCAGCGCATTGGCTAGGTGTTCGTGGTCATCGCTGACGAGCATCGCCTCGAGGCCTGCAAGCTGTGCCCGAAACAGCGCCAATAGTGTCGCGACGGCCCGCGTATTCGTGCTGAGGATATCGCCCATCATTTTCACATCGCTCGCTGCCAACCGCGACATATCGCGGAAGCCGCCAGCGGCCAGCCGCCACACATCGTCGTCGCGGCGCGCCTCCTGTTCGACGGTTGCCACCAGCGCCGCACTCAGTAAATACGGCAGGTGACTGATCGCGGCCACGAGGCGGTCGTGGCGCTCGGCATCCATTTCGATGGCGACCGCGCCGATTTCGTCGACCAGCGCGTGCGCCCGCAGGCGCGTCGCCGGGGTGGTGCGGCGCGTATCGCACAACACGAAGGGGCGCCCCTGCCAAAGCGTCGCGTCGCTCGCATCGATGCCGCTGCGCTCTTTGCCGGTCATCGGGTGGCCGCCGATGGCCTGGATGCTCACCGGGAGTCGTCCCATCGCCCGGCAGATGTCCTGCTTGGTGCTGCCGATGTCGATGAGGAGCGTGTTGCTACGCAGGTAACTGCCGATGCGCTTTTCGACCATCGCCATGATGGCCTGCACCGGCGCTGCAAGGACGACCGTATCGGCCTCGGCGACACCTGCCTTCAGGTCATCCGTCACCGCATCGACGATGCCGTTTTCTACCGCATAGGTACGCGTCACCTCGCTGGGGTCCACCCCGGTGATGGTGTCGGCGGCGTTGCGCAGCGCACGCGCCATCGAGCCACCCATCAAGCCCAGGCCAACCACTGCCAGATGACGCGTCTTAAACCCGCCAGTCGTCACGCGGTGCGTCCTACGGCTTCGGCAACGGCGCGCACGCGCGTCATCATGGACTCGAACCCGTCGAATGTCAGGCTTTGACGCCCGTCACTGACCGCAGTCGTCGGGTCCGGGTGTACCTCGACAATCACGCCGTCGGCCCCGGCTGCGACCGCGCCCAACGTCACGCCCTCGACGTATTCCGATTTGCCCGTGCCGTGGCTCGGGTCGGCGATGACGGGTAGGTGCGTCAGTTGCTTGAGTGCCACGATCGCGTTGAGGTCGAAGGTGTTGCGGGTTTGTGTCTCGAAGGTGCGGATGCCACGCTCACACAGCATCACGTTGCGGTTGCCGTGCTGCATGATGTACTCTGCGGCCATGAGCAACTCTTCCATCGTCGCAGACATGCCGCGCTTGAGCAACACCGCCTGGCCTCTCTTGC
>CAYSVE010000744.1:0-3031 GCA_964434365.1 uncultured Anaerolineaceae bacterium
GTATGCTGGAGCACAACACGCGTGCCGTACTCGGCCCGGCCCCTGCGAATCGACGTGCGCGCATCATGGTGACGATGGGGTCGGAAATCGGTGAACCTAACACGGGAGCCGACAAGGTGCAACGGCTTCTGGAATGCGGAATGTCGGTGGCCCGAATAAATTGTGCCCACGACGACCCGGACCGCTGGGCGGTGATGGTCGAGAACATTCGCCGTGCACAGTCTTCGACCGGGCATAGCTGTAACATTCTGATGGACCTTGCCGGGCCGAAGGTGCGCACATCGTTTGTCATCCCTACTGGCGACCGTAAACGCGCTATCATCGGCGATAAGATACTGCTGACCGATAGCACCCAACCCGCGATCGAGCGCGACAAGGTCGCCTTCGTAGTGGGTTGCCATATTCCAGAGGTGCTGACACAGGTTCCCGTCGGGTCTGCCGTATGGTTCGATGATGGCAAGATCGGTGCCGTTGTCGAGGCAGTCGAACCGGAAGGGTTGCGCCTTCGTGTGACCCACGCGAGCGAAAAGGGAAAGCGTATTCGGCCAGAAAAGGGGATCAACTTCCCGGGGGTGGCGCTGAATCTCTCACCACTCACATCGAAGGACCTCGATGACCTCGACTTCGTGGTTCGCAACGCCGATGGCCTGAGTTATTCGTTCGTGCAGGATGCACAAGACGTTGTGCATCTACAGGATGAAATACGCGCGCGGACAGCCACCAGGCACGGCTTCGGGCGCTTCGCCGTCGTGCTCAAAGTGGAAACCCAACGCGCCGTGGAAAATTTACCGCAACTCATCGCATACACTGCCAGCCGTCAACCGTGTGGGGTGATGATCGCACGGGGTGACCTCGCTGTCGAAATCGGCTATGTGCGGCTCGCCGAAATGCAGGAGGAGCTGCTGTGGTTGTGCGAGGCGGCACATGTGCCGGTCATCTGGGCGACGCAAGTGCTGGAAAGCTACGCGAAGAAGGGCATTCCCTCACGCGCAGAGGTGACCGACGCGGCAATGTCGCAGCGCGCAGAGTGTGTGATGGTGAATAAGGGGCCATACGTAGCCGATGTCGTGAAAATGCTGGACAAAGTGCTAACGCAGATGCAGGCACATCAGATCAAGAAGACGGCCCAGCTACGGAAATTGCATTCGTGGTCATAAGAGAACCTACCGAGGGGTGTCGCCCCTCGGTCGCTGTGCGCAACAGTTATCCCTTCACTGCACCGGCTGTGAGGCCGCCCGTGAGGAAGCGCTCGAAAAAGAAGAACAGCACGATCACCGGTACGCTGATGACCAGCGACCCGGCCATCAGCGCGGTAACCGGCACTTCCTGGTCGTTGAGGCGTTCCAGGCCAAGCGGCAGCGTCCAGCTTTCTTGGTTGATGCCGAGGAACAAGAACGCGTACAGGAATTCGTTCCAGGCAATCATAAAGGTGTACAGCGCCACCGATGCAATTGCAGGCAGCGACAGCGGGATCGTCACACGCCAGATAGCGCTGAGATGCGTACAGCCGTCGATGAGGGCGGCTTCTTCGAGGTCGGGGGGCACCGTCATGAAGTAGCTACGTAGCATGTACAGCGCCACCGGTATCGTGCTGCTGAGGTACACAACGATGAGGCCGTGCAGCGTGCCGCGCAACCCAACCTGCGTGAAGACTACGAATAGTGGAATCGCAAGCACAATCGCCGGGAACATGTAGATTAGCAGGATGCCCCACGAGAACAAATTTCTCCCGGGGAATTGCAATCGTGTGATCGCATATGCTCCGGGTATAGTCAACAACAACGTTAGCGTGACGGTGATGAGCGACACGATAATACTGTTGAGGATAAACGGAGGGAAGTTCTGCTGCACAAGGACGATGGTGAAGCTACTGGTGCTAAAAACACTTGTGCACGATTCAGGTAGATTCGGGTTTTCCGCCGGGTCGTCGGTGCCATAACGCAGCCAACAACCGACGGGGCTTACTGTTGCCCGAATATCCTGGCCGGTGGGGAACAGGCGCGTGGGGTTCGTCAGCACATCCTGTTCTGTCCGAAGTGAGAGGTTCACCATCCAGTAGAACGGGAAGATCGTGATGAGGCCGAAAAACACGATCAACACCCACTTGATAACGGCCCCAATGCGTAGTTCGAGTTCCTCGCGAGAGAGTGTGTTTCTCTGCGTTGTAGTCGTGATCGGTTGGTCGACACTCTGCTGCGCCATGATCTAAGCCTCCTCTACCAGGAACCAGCGGAAGTATATAAACACCACAAAGGCCAGGATGAACGCCATAATCACCGCGATGGCGCTGGCCTGCCCCACATTTCGATTCGTAAACAGCGCCTCGAATATCTGTACCGGGATGATCTTCGTCTGCGAGATAGGGCCGGTTAGCAGGAAGATGTCGTCGAACTTGTTGAAAGTCCAGATGAAGCGCAGTAGGAATAACGTGCCGAACACAGCGCGTAGCTGCGGCAGCGTGATGAACCACAACCGTTGGCTAGGGCTTGCTCCATCGACCTTAGCGGCTTCGTACATATCGGATGGAATGGCCTGCAACCGCGCGAGCATGAACAAAAACGCAAACGGGAAATATCGCCATATCTGGAAAAAAATCGCCATTACCAGTGGTATGCTTATCCCAAGCCATGTGTCGCGCGTGCTCAAAAACGCCACATCGGTGCCGAAGGCGCTGTTCACAAAGCCGTTTGTGCGCAGCAAGACCTGCCACACAAATGTCACCGAAATAACCGGCGCGATATACGGGAACAGGATAAACCCACGGAAAACTGTGCGTCCCGGGAATTCGTCGCGGACGATGATGGCGGCGGCAAGCCCAAAAATGATCGCGCCTAGCGTCCCTGTGATGGTGTAGAAGAAGCTGCGAAACACCATCGGGTAGAACTCGCGGTCGCGCACGCCGATGGCGTAATGCGTGCCAAACCAATCGAATTCTGTCGAAACACGGAAGTTGCGATAGTCCTCGAATTCGCGCCGCGGGTTCACATATTGGATGTTACCCTCTTCGTCGCCCGCCCACTCGCCGCGTTCG
>CAYSVE010000745.1:0-3015 GCA_964434365.1 uncultured Anaerolineaceae bacterium
GTGGTGACGTCGCTGATCTTGCTGCTCATGGCGACTGGTGGGCGATGATCGCTGTACACCTGGGAGCGTGTCCGTGCGACTGAGGCCCCGGCGTGGTCGCCAGATGGGACGATGCTCGCGTTTTCGGCGTATAGCGAGAACAATGCTGTCGACATCTTCGTTGTTCATGTCGCCACAGGTGACATCACCCCCCTGACCACCACTGTCTACAACGACATCCAACCGAATTGGTCGCCAGATGGCACAGAATTGGCCTTTGCGAGCGAACGCTGGGGCCTGCCGATTACGGTGTATTCGATGGTGCCGGATGACCCCGCCAACGAGCCGCAGGTCATCGGTGAGGGCGTGCAGCCGGTGTGGTCGCCGGACGGTGCGCGGATTGCGTATTATGCGTTCGTCGGTGGGGCACTACGACTCGCCATTGCCGAACCCGGTGTCGTGACGCATTACCTTGAGATGCCCGGCCTCATCAACGCGCCGCTGACGTGGTCGCCGGATGCAAGCACACTTATCGTACAGGCCGACCAGGGAAACGGCTTCGATCTGTACACGGTCGATGTGGCCGATGGGCAGATTCAACCGCTGGCCGCCACACCAACCTACGAAGGCAACGCGGCGTGGTCGCCGGATAGTGAGTGGATCGCGTATGTGGCGGGCATCAACACGTTGGATACGGTGTGGGTCGCCCAGCCCGATGGCCGCGACGCGCGGCAGGTCTCGCAGGCGCAAACACGAAGCTGGTACCCGGCGTGGCGTCCACAGTAACCCGCATAGCCGCACGGCTCCTCCTCGTGCTGATGCCCGCCATCGGTGGGGCGTTCGGCGTGGGGTTGGCTCTGCCCACCGAGCAACTGGCCTACTTGGGCGGTACACAGGTCGGTCTACGGCCCGGCATCGGCCTGTTTGCGCTCGATGTACGGGGTGGGCAAACCGTGCCACTTTTCGCCGAACCGGGCATGGACATCGGCGGCATCAGTTGGCTCGGCGATACGATCGCATACACCCGCACGAATGGCACCACGCGCGACATTCGTGCGCTCAATGTGCGTACCGGCGAGACGTCCCCCCTCATCGAGCACCTCGACGACGACTATAACCCGGCCTTCTCGCCGAATGGCGAACGGCTGGTGTTCGTGTCGCTGCGGACGAACGTTCCGCAAATCTACGAGGCAGACCTGACAACCGGTGAAACGCGCCGCATCACCTCTGGCGGTGGGCCGAGTATCAACCCGGCCTACGCCCCCGATGGCGAGCGGATCGCCTACGCTGGTGGCGATGTCGGCCTCACGCTGTGGGTTACAACGGGGGATGTGGCCACGCCATTGGTGTCATCGCAGCCCTTCGTGCGGAGCGTCGCCCCCGCCTGGTCGCCCGATGGCGCGCAGGTCGCGTACATCAGCGATGTCGATAACGGTTGGGGGGTGTACACCGTCGATGTGGGCAGCCAGCGCATACGACGCGTCGCCGGGGTATTCCCCAACGCGGTGGAAGTCAGCTATTCGCCGGGTGGGCGGCTGGCGTTCATTCAGTCGCGGCGGAGTGGATGGCGCGTATGCACCGTCGAGCGTTGCCTCACCCCGCCGCACGTCCAAACGATCACTTTCGCGTGGAAATATAACTGATGCCGTCGATTGTAACTGGGCGCGGCTGGGCGCGGTGGGCCGTTCGTGCAGGCGCGCTAGCGCTTGTGCTGCTGGGTATCGCCGGGTGGTTTGCCGCCCTAACCGAGCGCGTCGTCACACCCAACTGGGAACTCGCGTTTACATCGAACCGCAGCGGACGCGGTGGCGTGTACCTGTTCAGCGGTGGGCGTTTGCAGCGCCTCGGTGGCGACGAACAGGTGGTGCTCGTCGCCAATGCGCTCGCCTGGTCGCCCGATGGCACCCTGCTCGCATTCCCGGGTTTTACCGAATATGGCTTCGAGGGCAGCATCACGCGCATGATAAGCGATATTTACGTTGCCGATGTCGCTACCGGCGATATTCGTGTGCTCACAACCTTCGATGAGGACGACACCTCGCCTTCATGGTCGCCCGATGGGGAGCGCATCGCATTTTCGAGCTATCGCGGTGGCTCCTCTGGCATCTATGTGATGGACGTCGACACACCCGGCAGTGCGCGCCTCGTCAGCGATAGCGAGTTCTACGATGGTGACCCGGCGTGGTCACCAGTCGATGACCGCATCGCGTTTTCGAGCGACCGTACCGGCTCGCGCGATTTGTTTACCCACGACCTTGCGACCGGCGAGACGATTAACCTCACGGAAGATGCCGCCTTCGATGCGGTGCCCGTGTGGTCGCCCGATGGGCGCTACATCGCGTTTGTGAGCAACCGCACGTTGCAGGGGACCTCTGTATACCTCATCGAGCCGGACACGGGCACCATTCACCTGCTGCTAGACGACGCACTGACGGGTTTCGGCCCGGCGTGGTCGCCCGATGGGCGGTATGTGGCGCTGGCGGGGATACCTGTCGGTGCATTTGGCGTGACGAACAACCTGTACGTGGTCGATGTGCAGGAGGTTGTCACTGGCCAACGCGACGACGACACCATCCGCCAGGTGACCGATAGCCCCATCAATCACCTTGCTCCTCGGTGGTCGCCCGATGGGTCGCAGCTTGTCTTCGCCGCAGACCAACGTGTGGTGGGACGCTTTGGCACGGGGGGGAGTTGTGAGGTGCATGTGCTCGACCTCGCCACGGACATCGAGCAAACGGTGTTGCGTGCCGAGGATAGCGTCTGCGATACCCTGCCAACATGGCGGCCATGAGTTTTGCTTTCCTCCGCTTCTCGTTATAATTAGGGGTGTAAAGATTGTTGGGAGCTTTGGCCGCTTTGCGGCAATAAATAAAGTAACCTTTTGTGGAGAACATCATACCCATGAAGTACCGTTTCCTCTCTGTTTTTCTAATTCTTTTGCTTGTACTCACCAACGTGACGGTGATGGCACAGGATGATGGCCCGTTTGCTGGTATGTCGGCTGCGGACCTGTTCCCTGGTGCTGTAGACGACGTC
>CAYSVE010000746.1:0-3014 GCA_964434365.1 uncultured Anaerolineaceae bacterium
AGCATGAAAAACTTCGGGCCAGGAATACGATAGTGCATCGGAATGACTAAGCGCGGTTTGACGGTTTCGATTACCGTCGCGAGGTCATCCAATTCGATGGTCGGTGGGCCACCGGCCAGCGCAAATAACACATCAGTACCTGCAAGGGCATCCATTTGCGTCGCCGTCAGCGGGTTACCCACATCGCCCATGTGCGTAAAGTTGATGCCTTCCACGGCAAATCGATACAGCGCATTGTCCCGCACAACATCTTTGCTCAAGCTCTCTTGCGCCCAAATCGCATCGATCTTCATCCCATGGGCAGTAGCTCCGGTGTCGACGATGTCGGTTGCCGTGACAAGCTCGAATCCCTCCGGGATGGAGTCGACGTAAGAATGGGCAATGTCATCGTCGGAGCTACGGATCACCACGTCAGCAGGTTCGGTGACGGGCGGCAGATTCAACTCATTGGGTTCAAAGGGGTCGGTAATAATGCGCTTCCCATCTCCTTCTAACACGAAAGACGCGTGCGCTAACCAGGTTATTTTCATCAGTCCATATCCTTATCGTTAAGATTAAGCACAAAAAGGGCACTTCTTGCTAGAAGAAGGTATCGGAGAAGTCCCTGTGCAAAGTGGCAGCATGGAATTATCCTTACAGCCGCGCGAGTTGGTGGCAGTTAAACTAACCTTACGCCATGGCGTTTAAGGTGTATGCATTGTATACCAAGGTAGCACTGCTTATGCAATTTTGCATTGTGACGCCCCCGCCTGCGCCGTATAATAAATCATTCAAATCGGTAACATCCCGGAGTACCACGGCCATTGACAGTTGATACACGAGAGACGAATCGGACAGTGACGACGCTAGATGCACGCCCACGCCTGCATCGCAATGGCTTCCTGCGGGAACTGGTGGAAACCGTCTTGCTGATTGCTGCGATCTACGCGTTGGTTAACCTCGCAACTGCGCGCTTCATTGTTGATGGCCCCAGTATGCAACCGAGTTTCGAGACGGGGCAGTTCCTCATTGTAAGCCGCCTGAATTACTTGTTTGGCGAACCAGAGTACGGCGATATCGTTGTGTTCCACTATCCCAACAACCCCAGTGACGATTATATCAAACGCGTCATCGGCCTACCCGGAGACACCGTCGAAATCATCGGCACGCAGGTGTATGTCAATGGCGACGCACTTACTGAGGACTACATCAACGAACCCTGCCGCGAGTCGCGATGCCGCGATGCGAGTTGGGCACTCGAAGGTGATGAATACTTCGTCATGGGGGATAACCGCAACCACAGTAGCGACTCGCGGGCATTTGGCCCGGTCAAACGGGAGTTCATCGTCGGTGAGGCGCTGGTACGGTATTGGCCGCCTACCGAATGGGCGTGGCTCGACGGTTTGAAGTACCCAAACCGCTAATCCATTGTGTTTGCGTTTATCAACATTGGAAAATAGCGCCAACTTCAATACAATGTAGGTAGTTTACCCACCGAAACAGCAGGGTTCCCATGCTGGATACGTTTTTCCACTTCCTCACATCTCTGGTGGCGGTGTCGTCATCTTTCGGCATGACGTTTATCCTGCTATTGCGGGCAGAACTCCCATACGAAAACAAACGGTTTACCGCATTGTGTGTCGTGTTGGGGGTTTGGGGGGCATTGTCCCTGTTCGCCATCAGCGCAGATCTTCGTTCTGACACACCCGAGTACTTCTACATCTACGCAATTATCTCGTGCTTCATCCTCACCGTCTCGGCATATTACTACTTCATCCTTGCTGTTACCCGAGCAGGTGGCACTCTAAAGCGCATGGGGCCGATTGTGCTTGTGCTAGCGGTAATATCACTTGGGTTGTTATGGAGCGGGCGTGTTTTCGCAATGGTAGCGTACCCCGCCGATGTAGGCTTGCGCTCGCTACCCCTTCGCCCAGAGGGATACACGCTCGTCGCGCTGAGCATTCTTGTGGTGTTGCTCGCATTCTGGGCGGTGATGAATTCTGAGGCGCGTTGGACCACTCAACTTCGCATCCCCGCGCTGTTGATTGTCGTTGCGTGCATCACCAATGCGTTCGACTTTCTTGTCGCACGTCCCTTGGATCTCTTGTTATTTGCTATCGCAGTGTTGTGGATGGGTCGCGTGTTGTTTTCGTTGCAACTCTATGAACCCCTCGCAGAACTCCGTGGTGAACTAAACGTTGCGAACCTCGACCTGAAGCGTGCGCTTAACGACCTTGCCCGCGAAACCAAGCGCGTCAACGCATTGCGCGAGGACTTGCTCAATGCCAACCAACACAAGAGCAACTTCTTGGCGACGATGTCGCACGAATTACGCACACCCTTGAATTCGATCGTCGGATACAGTGAACTCTTGCAGAGCGGCCTCTACGGTGACCTGAGCGACAAACAACTCGACCGCCTGGAAAAGATCAACCGCAACGGTAACAGCTTGCTGGTTGTTATCGATGAAATCCTTGACCTGAGCAAGATCGAAGCTGGCAAGCTAGACCTCGATACAGGTACCGTTTATATGGAAGCTGTATTTGGGCAAATTCTGGCGGAACTCGAACGGCGATGCGAAGAAAAAGGCCTTGTGCTACAAGTAGACATCCAGGATGACCTACCGGGCATCTACGGTGACACGACACGCATTCGTCAGATTGTGGAAAATATCACCAGCAACGCGGTGAAGTTCACCAACGAAGGGCATATCGCGATCAAGGCACATCGGGTGGATGTTGCGGAGGGCGTCAGCAAACAGTTTCAACTGCCGCTCATCGGCTGGCTAAGCGATGGCACATGGGTCATCATCGCGGTTACCGACACCGGTATCGGCATTGCCCCAGAAGACCAGGCCAAAATATTCATGGAGTTTTCTCAGGTGGATGGCAGCCGTACCCGCGAATTCGAGGGCATTGGCCTGGGGTTAACCATTACACGCAAACTTGTCGAGCTACACGGTCGCAGCATTTGGCTGCGCAGCCAACCGGAGCAAGGCAGCACATTTTTCGTGGCACTACCGACACCACAAACTC
>CAYSVE010000747.1:0-3013 GCA_964434365.1 uncultured Anaerolineaceae bacterium
CGGCGGTTGCGCTGTACAACGCCGGGCAAAAAAGCACCCTCTTCGAAGACTTCGAGGGGCTGCGGCAGTTTTTAGCATAGTGGCCTGCTAACCGACGGCGACTTCCAAACCGGCCTCGTCCAAATGCACGGTCATGGTCTTTTCGACGAGTGCCTTCAGGTGCTTGCGTGCTTTGTCTAGCGTCATCTTCGGCGCAGAGCCAATTTCATTGACGACCTTCTGGCGCGCGCGCTGCATCAGCTTGCGGTCGGTTTCGGTGAGTTTGTGTACGCGCTCGCGCCACGCCAAATCACGAATCACGCGGGCAACCTTGCGTGGGTCGCTGCTATCCAACCGTTTTTCGAGCGTGGCACGCCGCGCGCGGTGGTCGTCTGCGAGTATTTCGGGGGTCGTTTGCAAAATTTCCTCAATCACACTGATGTCCGTCATTGCGGCACGCATGTCAGTGTCTTCTAGCTGGTCGACCGGGATCATCAACGTCCCACGATCATTCGTCAGTGCCACGCAAAAGTACTGCTTCGTTTCGCCATTGAGCGTCACGCTGCGTGCTTCGAGAACCTCGCCGGTGCCATATCGCGGGTGAACAATCGTATCGCCTTTGCTATACATGCGGCTCCTTATCATGAGTAAAAAGATCATCAACGATGCTGGCCCTTGCCAGCTTAATCCCATGTTATCATAAATTAACGAAAATTTCAAATCGCGAGGTGGCAGCCGCAGGGCATCAGCCGTACGTGTGCAGCGGGTCGGGAAAAGCCCCACATTACAGACCAACTCGCAAACGCTGAAAAAATGCAATAAATAACCTATGGCATTGTGGGCATATTTGTTACTGAAGGGGCATAACGGGTGTATACTGTCGAAAAGTTCTGAGCGCAGACCGATGACCGACACCAACACCGAGAAAGACGACATCAAACGGCGCACTGCCGAACTTCGCCAACTGGCGCAAATTCAGTTGGCTGCACGCGCAGCGATCATCCGAGATCGACAGGAACGCGAGAAGGCTGTTCGCAAGCTCATCGAAAAAATCGTCGATGAAGCCGATGACAAGCCAGCCCGTGCCTAACTGCCGCTAGCAACACCAAACCTATCGACAAAAAAACGCCCCGCATCCGTGGGGCGTTTTCGATTCTATCTACTCTATCTACTGTGCTACTGTGCTACTGTGGCGGCTCCCTATTGCGCCGCTGGCGTCCAGGTCGCGATGGGCGTCTCCTGCGCCTGGAACAGTTGTAGCGAAATAAGCGGTGCCAGGTCGCAACGGCCCACCAGGAACGCATTGCTCCCGTTCACCCAACCGAGACTCCGCACGGCCCCCGGTTCACGGAGGAGCAGCCAACCGTTTTCGGCACGCATCGCAAGGTCCATCGTTTGCGCCTGCGCCGACGGTATCTCGCCTACCAGCGCGTAGTTGTCGCCGGGGCCGCCCCGCAACGTAAACCCGCGCCCGTCGGCGGTACGCACCTGGCACGCCTCGAACACAATCGTCGGTGAAGGCGGTGGTGTGCGGCTTGGCTGGGCATCCAACACAGGGAGGTTGGTGCAGTCGCCGTTTTGCACCACGCTGGACATCGGTACCCAACCGGTCGTAAAGGCGCGGTTTCGGTTGGTGTTGAACACCTGGAACCAACCGTTGTTGCTTTGGCCGCGCACCTCCAATATTTGGTGCGGGCGCATCGTGCCGATGACGGGGGCACTCTCCTGCGGAGATCCATACACTGTCAACTGAACGCTGATCGCGCTCGACACACGGCACACCGACGTATCGACGAACGGTGTTGCGAAGCCCGGAACACCCGCTTGCGTTGGCGTTGGCAATATCAACGCCGTGCAGTCGCCGCTCACCAGGACCTCACTGGCCCTTACCCAACCCGCAAGCCCCTGGCCTACATTGACAGCCTCGTACCACGTCTCGCCACTGGCGTCGAAAACGAACACATAGGCCGTCAGGCTTTCGCCCGGTCGTACGAGGGTCAGGCTATCGAATTGCTCGCCTGCATACTGGCGCGCGATGATGGACTGTGAGCTATTGTTCGTGACCGTACACTGCCCCGTGTTTGCACCAGCAAATGCCACTTCCGCACCGGCGTCACCCTCTGGCGCATCGACAGGGCCATCAACACCCGACTCCGATGCCGCAAGTTCGGCACCGGCGAGGTTCTCGCCACCGCCGCCCATGGGCACACCCGGCGACGGCACAAAGGGCGCGTTCGTCGAGGGTAGCGGGAACGGCGTTGGCAATACGGCCGTCGGCGGCATCGGTGTTTGGCTGGGCACTGGGGGTAGGGGGGTATTCGTCATTACCGGGGCGAGGATGCCCAGGTCGCCGTCGGGGCCATCGGGTTCTGGTCCGTCGTTGCTGGGGCCACTGCCCGTGTTGCCGTTGATTTCCGTAGGCGGCATCGCCACCGTGCTCACCTGCGCCATCGATGGATTCTCGCCGTCTATGGACGGCTGCTGAGTCCGTAGCTGGTTCCACACCACGAACAGCACACCCATCGCCACAAACACGACCACTGCTGCCGCCAGCGTAAACGAGATTTCCACATTGCGGCGTGGCTTGCCCTTGGGCTTGCTGGGTTGGGCATCATCGCGTGCAGGCCCCACCACCACCGGTTGGATATTCTGCACCGTGGGTGTGCTAACGGGCTGGGCCGGTTGCGTGGCATCGAGCGCGGCGACTGGCTGGCTCAGGCTCGCTCGCACGCGCTCAGAAATCGGCGGGAGCCTATGGCCTTTTGGGTCCACTTCCTCGCGCACGGCCTGGGCAATCGCCTGCCAGTCTTCCAACTCTGCGCGGTAGTCTTCGCCTTCGCGCAGGTATGCTTCCACCAGGCGACGATCTTCTTCTGTGAGGGTGCCCGCCACATAAAACGGGATCAGGTCTCGAATATCTTCACGCATCCAAATTCACCTCGTCGCCCAGCATCCTACGGAGCGTTTGTTTTGCCCGATGCAGACGACTCTTGATCGTCCCAACGGAAACCCCAAGAACATCGGCCGCCTCTGG
>CAYSVE010000748.1:0-3009 GCA_964434365.1 uncultured Anaerolineaceae bacterium
CCTCCGCCAGCGCCCTGTCATCGAGAGCTTACGGGTGCCATATGAGGTGACACAGTGGGCCAACGAAAACCTTCCGGAGAATGTTGTTGCGGGGTCGTGGAATGCCGGACTCGTTGGGTATTTCACCGATCTACAGATTATCAATCTTGACGGCCTGATGAACAATGAGGACATCCTCCATGTCGTCGAAGGGGAGACAACGATATGGTCGTATGTCCAAAGCCAACCGATTACCCATCTGTTCGATTACGCAGCACGAACATGGCAACCTGCCGACGCTGACTTTCGCGGTATCCCTACCAACCGATTAAACCCCATTTATTCGCAGGACTTCGTCAACTGGGGATTTGTTCCATCCACCTACTATGTGTTCGAGATTGGACCGCCCTGACGGTTCATCAGCCGATTAGGCGACGATGTTCCACCATGATGCAGCGGTCGTGCGCGACATCGATGCCAGCCGTTAGCGCCCGGTCGATAGCAGATTGCTCGACAACGCCTAACTGCGTCCACATGGCGGGGAGGTTTTCCGCCAGCACCTCATCGACAATGCCGGGCAAGTGCTCGGCACGCCGAAACACATTGACGATGTCTACGGGGTTGGGCAACGCCGCCAACGAGGGGTATGTGGGTTCGCGGTCGATGGTGCTTACGGTGGGGTTCACAGCGTACACGGTGTAGCCGACACTTCGTAGATAATCGGCGATGCGATAGCTGGTGCGGTGAGGTTTGTCGCTATGACCGACGACGGCGATGGCCTTTGCAGTTGTCAGCAGGTGGCGCATGGCATCATCGTTGCGGTTGAGGTCTGTCATGAGGTCTCCGTTTGTGGGGTGGGGGTGACGTCGGTGCCCTCCGGCGCGCAGGCCGGTTCGATGCCGAAAATGTCGCGCTCGGTGCAACTCAGGTCACGGATGTAGCGATTGGCATTGGTCCACTCGACGAGTGTGCTCAGGTCAAACGTGCGCACCACCCCGAAGTGGCCGTCGCGAGCACCCGCTATCGCGACGCTGTCATCTGGCCCGAAGGTGGCAGTGACGATGGCGCTGTCGCTGCCTGTTGCGTCGGTGTCGAGGAGGAGGGTCGCAAGTTTTTGCGCATTTGGCACATCCCATAGGCCAAGGGTGCCATCGGTAAGGCCAACCAGGGCGCGCGTACGGTCTTCGTTGAAGTCTACGCTGGCAATCGACTGGTCGATGATGTCGCTGACCGCACTAATGGTTTGCTGCGCGGTACCCGTCTCAAGGTCCCATATGATGAGCGTATCGTCGTCGCTGCCGCTGTAGGCGCGGTTATTGGGGCCGAAGGCGACTGTAAGTACACGGCGAGCATGGCCTTCGAAGATTCGCATCGCCTCACCGGTCTCCAGGTTCCATAGCACCATGTTTCGGTCGGCCCCGCCGCTGAGGGCACGGGTTTCATCGGCGCTGAAGGCCGCACTGAGTACGCGTCGGGTGTGCCCGCCTTCGTTGAGGGTGACGAGGGGCTGGCCGGTTTCCAGGCTCCACAATATAAGCTGGTTTTCGTCGTCACCGGCCAATAAACGGGTGCCGTCGGCGTTAAAGGCGACGACGTTGACGGCATCGTTGTGGCCCACGAAGCGCTGTGAGATGTTACCAGTTTCGGTATCCCACACGAGGATGAGACCATCGCTATCACCGCTGGCGACCCGTCCGGCGCGGAAGTCTACGCTAAGTGGTGCGCTACTGTGGCCGCTGGTGCTCTCAAAAGTGCGGATAAGTGCCCCGTTCGTTGTATCCCACAGGGTAAGCCGGTTATCGCGGCTGCTCACGACGACTCGGTCGCCGCTCTCGTTGTAGGCTGCGCTCAAAATTTCGCTGCCCTGCTGCTCGAAAACTTGCTGCACGGCATCGTTGGAAATATCCCAGAGGAAGGCGCTACCGTCGTCACTGCCACTCACTGCGGTGCGCCCGTTCGCGGTGAGCGCGACACTGTTCACTGCATCGTCGTGCGCCTCGAAGCGCCGCAATATTGTGCCCGTGCTCAGGTTCCATAGAATAATCGTCTCGTCGTCCGATGCCGAAAGCAGCACTGCGCCGTCCGCAGTGACGGCCAACCCGTTCACCTGTGCTGCATGGCCGTTGCCGCTTTCGCCGAGGCGCTGTAGCACACGCCCGCTTTCGAGGTCCCAGGCGACGATCGAGCCATCGCGTGAGCCAGAGTAGGCCGTCCGGTCATCTGGCCCGAAGGTAACCGCCAGGACATCGGCGGCCCGGTCGCGATAACTCTCGACCATTTCGCCCGTTTCGGCATCCCACAGGATCATCGTATCGTCGGATGAGCCAGACAAGAACTGGCTACCATCGGCGTTGTAGGCCACGCTGTTGACGTCGTCACGGTGGCCTGTCATGCGTTGGAGCATGGTACCCGTTGTGGCATCCCACAAGATGAGGCTGTCGTCGGCGGAGCCACTGAGGACCGTCGTGCCCGATGGGCCAAACGCCACGGTATTGATGACGGCGTTGTGTCCATCGAATGTCGGTGGCTCCGCATCCGATTCGGTGTTGTGCAATATGAGGCTGCCATCCAGCCCACCGGCGACCAGCGCGGTTCCCTCTGCGTTGAGGCTGACGCTGGTTACGGGTAGGGCGAGTCGCTCGATAAGCGCCGTGATGTCGCCCGTTTGGGCATCCCACACCACGATGGCCCCGCTAGCCGTGCCCCCCGCCACATGGCTGCCATTTGCCGAAATGCCGACCCCATTGATGGCACCTCGCGGCACATCCGTACTTTCGAGGAGACGCCGCGCCCCTGGCGCATAAGCCGCCTGGGCCATCGCCTGTTGGGCCAGGGCCGGTGGGTTTTCGATATTACTCACCGATGCCAGCGCCAACGGAAGGGCCAACAGGGTATCGTTGTTTTCGACGGCGTTGAGCGCTGAATTTGCCCACAACAGGCTGCGAGATTCCTCGGCACGACGTTCCGCTAGCAGACGGGCATCTTCGGCGGCGCGGCGGGCGACCCGCGCGTCGAAGTATAGTACCGACG
>CAYSVE010000749.1:0-3009 GCA_964434365.1 uncultured Anaerolineaceae bacterium
GGGCCGGGGTTTGCGAATCGATGAGGCGCACCAGCGGTTGAACGGTCGCGCTGCGGAGGTCGGCACCGTAGGCCACCTGTTTGTCGGCGGCTTTGCGCAGCGCATCGATATACTCATTTTGCAGGCGCAACATGCGTGTCGTGTAGGCCCCTTCCAACAAGCGACCGCGCAGCGGCACGAACGCCAATCCTAAAAAGATCAAGCCAAGGACGACCAAAAACAATATCGCCTCGACGGGGTCGGCGGTGTTGACGAGCAGTGTCACGATGACCCCACCGAAAAGCAACAGGATAATTTCGTATACGGCAAGGTACAGCACCGCGTTGCGGCGGGCCGCCTCCAACGTCGATATTTCCACCGTGCGCGCCTTGTTCTCGATCGCTTCGAGGTCATCGCGCACTTTTTGCAACGGCGCGCGGTCGTATTGGCCAGGCGACTGTACGCGCCCAATTACCTTGGATTGGATGCCCTCCGGTAGTGCGTTGATCTCGCGCGTGGCGTACTTCACGAGGTCGTCGCAGTCCTGCACATCGCGGCCTTCGAGGCGCGCGGCGAGTTCGTCTACGATACCCGGCAGGTCGTCGATGGGTTCGAAGGCCTTGCGCTCGGTGAAGGCGATCCGCATATCGCTGCCGCCCTTGGCACGACGCAGCAGGTTGCCCAGGCCGATGAGTTCCAGCGTGCCGGTGCCGACCGCCCCCAACGCCCGACTGAACTTGAAATTATCGCGGATGGCCTCGCTGCCGCGTTGGGCCGCCTCGCCGAACTTCTCGCTGACGCGCTCCGCGACATCGCGGACGAGCCGCTCCTGGTCGCGGCGGTGCGACGAAAGCTGGGTGTCGATGTTTTCGGAGATAGCAGTGTATTTATCCAGCACACTCTGGTTGCCGCGCACAGCTTCGAGGGCGCGCTGATTGGCGCTCTGGGCGATTTGAAGCGGCGTCGAGAGCTTCTGCCGCAAGCGCGCCACATCGCCTAGCTGTTCGTCGATGTAACGCTCCAGGTTCGCGAAACCGCTGGCCCCCCACTTAGCCGTATCGAGCGTATCGCCCTCGCGGGCTTCGTTGGCCAGCTTCGCGCTGAACAACCACACCGTCGGTTTGTAGCCAAGCCGAGCCTTGCTCTGCTCCTCGACGTAGGTGAGCACCGTTTGCTTCTGTTCGTCGTCGAGCAAGTCGGCCTGGTTGATGGCGATGATGATGTTCTTGCCGTAGCCCTTCAGGGTTTGCAGGTCTTCGAGGTTGCGCTGGCTCATCGCCTGGGTGGCGAGCATCACCATGAGCACGGTGTCGCTGCGGTGGAGGAACTTGCGCGTGGTTTCCTCGTGCGTTTTGAACACCGATTCCAGGCCGGGCGTATCGACAAAGCTGACCTTTTTCAGCAGCGGCGAGGGGTGGAACACCGTATCGACGTCGCCGCCGCTGGTCATGCGGTCGGCCTCCTCGCCCCAGCGCAAAATGGTGATGCGGTCGGTCGTGGGTGTAACCCCCACGGTGAGCAAGTCCTTCGAGCCGAGTAAGGCATTGATGATGCTGGTTTTGCCGGAGCTAAACGGCCCCACGAACACCATTAGGTAGGGGTGGTCGGCATGGAACATCGCATCGCGGACCTGTTCGACGCGGCCTGTATCCAGGTTTTCGATCTTCGGCAGCACCTCTAACAGGTCGTTGATGAGTTCGTATTCCTGCCGACGAATGGCTTCGTAGTCGGCAGTCAGTTTCGATTCGGCGTTATTCGAGGTCAAGGTTAACACTCCATATAGCCAGCCATAAGGATACCGCGCGGGCGAGGTGCAAACAATGTTCTAAACCGCACAGAAAATTTACGGTTCGTGTCAGTCGCCCCGCCCAACCCAAACTAGCGCCATAGGGGCCTCCGTGCAAAAATAGGGTGCTGAGAAACCTGGAGAACCCAGACAATGACGACCACCGCGTTGACCGAACGCAAATTAAACCTGCTCATTGCCATCGACGCGGTGCGCGACCACATCGACGACGACGGCGACCCCAAGCACATGCTCGACCAGTTGCTGCGCGTAACCCTGGAGCATCTCCAGGCCAATGCGGGCGCACTGGTTATGTTTATGGAAACCAGTGACGACATCGAGAGCACCGCAACCAATGGCATCACGGTAGCCACAGCCAACACGCTCGCCCAGCAAATCGCAAAATGGACCGAGAGCGCCCCGCAACCGATCGCACTCGATGGTTGGGCGCAGGGCATCGGCATGCGCATCATCCTCGATGGCTACCTGCTCGGCGCGCTGGTGCTGCTTCGGCGGATGGAAACGCCTTTCGAAGACGCCGACCTCGCCCTGCTACGCCTCGCCGAAAGCCAGATGGACAGTGCCATCGTGCAGGCGCGGCGCATCTGGAAACTCGCCCAGCGTAACCGCGAACTCGATGCCATCTACGAGCTGGACCAACTGCGCGACGACAACTCCGACGAGGGCGACCTCGTTACTGGCTTTACGAAAGCCGTGCTGGAACAGTTTCATGCGGACCTGTGCGTGGTGATGCTGAGCCACATCGACAGCGGCGCGCTTGTCGTGCGCGGCATCGTGGACAAAGTGCCGCTGAAGGCTGGGCAAATCGACGCCATCGCGAACCAGGTACGGCAGATCAACATTACACAGGTTATCCCCACTCCGGAGGATGTCAATGGGTTATACCTGCTGGCGTCGCCGTTTATCGTCGCCGGGATGCGCCTCGGCGCGCTCATCATCGGGCGCAAGCGCGATTTCACGCTCGGCGATCATCGCCTGCTCTATGCGATGTCTAGCCAGATGGACAGTGCCATCGTGTACAGCCGCGTCATCGAGCAACTGAGCCAGCGCAACAAAGAGCTAGAGATCATCTACAACGTCGACCAGATTCGCGACAGCGACCTCGACTTCGACGAGTTGCTACAACGTGTACTCGGCGAAATGTGCAGCGCCGTCAACAGCGAACTCGGGTACATTTTGCTGTACGACAACGAAAAAGAAGACCAGCTCGAAATTAAGTCGAC
>CAYSVE010000750.1:0-3006 GCA_964434365.1 uncultured Anaerolineaceae bacterium
ACCAAGGGGTGCTAGGAGGCGGGCGGCCTCGGTGGCAAACGGCCCGCCGATGTTCACCACGCGCTGCAACAGGTCGGTTGCTTCGGCGGTCTCGCCCGTGTCGATGAGCATGTTCGCGCGGTAAAAGAGCGCGCGCGGGTTGTTCGGTTCTAGCTCTAGCGCCTCGTCGACCGCCGCCAGCCCGCCCTCGACATCGCCTGCCGTGAACAGCGCCCAGCCGTACCCGGCGCGCACATCGGCGTCCTCGGGCAGCACGGCCACCGCATTCGAAAGCGCGTCGACGCCGCTTGTGCCCAGGTTCACACCCTCCTCAGCATAAAACAGCGCCAGCATGTCCTGAAAGCGCGGGTCGCCACCGGAGAAGTTCACCGCCGCCTGTAGCCATTGTTCGGCGGCCTGCAAATCGCCCGCCAGGCGATAGCCCGCGCCGAGTTCGGCGTATAGCGCGGCACTCTCCGGCGAGAGCACAGTGGCCTGTATCAGCGCATCGAGGCTGCCGCTGTAGTCGCCCTGTTCGCGGCGATGCAACGCCAGCAGAAAGCGCACCTGCGCGTCGTCGGGCGCGAGGCGCACCGCCTCGGCGATGGCCGGGCCGCCGTCCTTGCCCTGCCTGTCCTGCGCGAGGCCCGCATAGGCCAACGCCAGCGGCGATGGCTCGCCATCCAGCGCAATCGAAACATCGACGGAGCGGGCGAACGCCAGTTCGGCGAAGGGCCACAACTCGCGCTCGGCCAGGGCGATGCCCACCCGCGCCGCCAGCGACGGGTCCGCAAGGGGGCTTTCCGTCCCCACTTCGAACAAGGCCACACGCACCGTCCGCGCCGTTTCGCCGAATATCGGGTCGAAGGCGGCCAGCCGCAGGTGATCTTGCGCGCGGGCGGGGTTGGTGGGCGCGCGCAGCAGCCCGGCGAAGTAATTCGCCCAGCTATCTTCGGGGTCGATTGTTAGCAATTGGTCGAGGGTATCGAGGGCTTGCGGCCATTGCGCGGTGTCCATGTACGCGCTCGCGAGGGTGCGTAGTAACAGCGGATTTTCGGCTTCGGCAGCGGCGGCCCAATGAGGCAAAGCGCGGGCCGGGTCGCCGATTTCGGCCCACAGGTCGCCTGCCAGTTGATGCAGTTCGGGGGTCCAGCCGTTTTGCGCTGCCAGCCCTTCGACGCGGTACAGGGCCTGCACCGGGCGGCCCTGCGCTCGATTGAGGTTAATGGCGAGGCGGTCGGCGTTGGGGCTAACGGTCGGCGGCGGCGCGAGGCGTATAGAGCCTACCCATAGCGAGGCACCAACAACCAGCAAGGCCACGACGGGCAGTGTTATCAGCAACACCGCCCGTTGACGTTTTGTCATCCGCTGTTGTGGGTGCCCAGCGCTTTGGTCACCGCCTGCTCGACTTCATCGGCGGTGAAGGGCTTGATGAGGTAACTGTGGATGCCCTGCAACTTGCCGATGAGGCGGTTTGCCGGGTCGCCGTAGGCAGTGATGACGATGACCGTGGGGATGGTGACGGCCTCGCCGTTGTTCTTCTGTTCGCGCAGGCTTTCCAGCACTTTCCAGCCGGTCATATCGGGCAGGCCGATGTCGAGAAGTAGCAGGTCGGGGTGCATGTTGCGCAACCGCGCGAGGCCTTTGCTCCCGTTGCTCTCGTGTGTGCTCTCGATATCCATACTTTCCAGGGTCGCCTGGATCACCTCGGCAAGCTCCAGCGTATCCTCGATGATGAGCACACCCGGCTTGGCACCGGGTTCGGCACCGTTTTCAGCGTTCTCCTCGGCGGCACGCGCTTCCTGGGTAGAGCGGCTGGGGACCGTCTCATCGGTATGGCGGGGCGCATCCTGTTCATCGTTGCCGGGTTCAGCACCTTCGGGCTGGGTATTAACCAGTGGAATTGTCCCGGTTTCGGCACGGTTCGCGGTCAGGTTGAGAATCGGCATCGTCGACGTTTGGCGGCGCAACTCTGGCTCGCGCTGGTCCTCACAATTGCCTTCGGCAGTTTCGGCGATGTGCGTTACATTATGTCTGGTCATGTGTGTTCTCAAAGCCCTGTTAGCAACCCAGTAATTGTAGATGAATGCGCCGTCTCAGTATAACATACGTTACCATGTTTTCTGTGCTGGCGACCGTCGATGGAAAGATTTCATAAGTTTTTCGCAACTGCCGATGCTGCCCTGCTTGGCGTCGCGCGGAATCGAACCATTTTCGTCGTGCACCTGGCGACAGATGACATCCATCTCTACACATTCGACGGCGAAAAGGCGCAAAAAGTTCCGCCGAATACTGACCTCCCACCGGACCTCATCACCCCCAAGGTGCCCAACCTGCCCGCCCTCACGTTCGGCGGGCCACGGCACTATGGCAACCGCGCCGAGGAGCGCATCGACGATGCGGTGTACCCGCTGGCAATGCCGCAGAAAATGGCCCTCGGCGAGCAGCTCGGGGTGATGCCGCCTTTGGTGCTCGGCCTTACAGAGAGTTATGTCACGAGCGCGGCAAATTTGCCGAAAGGTTCGAAAATTGTATGCCGACGCGTCCGGGTTGCGTATGCGCTGATGGCCCCCGATGAGGACGGCAACACCTACGACAGTGCTCCGCTTTGGCTGGCGCAGGTCATTGACGATACGACAAACGCCGACCTCACCGACCTCACGAGCTTGCCGGGCGTCGTCCAGCCGCTCGATGTCGTCGTTTATGACGGCTACGCGGTCCTCTACGACGGGGCGGGTACCCTGCACATCTACCACGTGGGGTGATATGCTTGGGCGCGATAGGCACGGGTCCATCAATGCATTGAGGGCAAACCTGATGGTGTGGCGAATGAGGGGCAGCGCGCGCGCTGTCGTGGTGGGGTTGATGTTGGGCGTGGTGTTGCTGCTGAGTGTAGACAGCATCGTGGCGCAAAGTGGGCCGCAGCAAGTGTGCACGGCGGATGGCATCGGCACGGGGGGGCCGGGCTTCGAGCCAAGCGGCATCATCCTCACGACCTTCGACCGCGACGCAGTGTGGGTATTCAAC
>CAYSVE010000751.1:0-3003 GCA_964434365.1 uncultured Anaerolineaceae bacterium
AGCGATATGTACAGCGCGGTCGTCGGCGCTATCGGCGCGCTGAAGGGGCCGGCCCACGGTGGCGCGAACACCGCCGCCATGAACCAGTTCATCGGTATCGGCGAGCCGGACAACGTCGAAGACTGGTTCCAGACCAACGTGAAGGACGGCGACACACGCATTATGGGCATCGGCCACCGCGTGTATAAAGCCCCCGACCCACGCGGTGCCATCCTCAAGGAGCAGGCCAAGGCGCTAAGCGAGAGCAGTGGCAACACCAAGTGGTTCGAAATCGCCGAACGGCTGGAAAACGCCGCCCGCGCCGACGAGTACTTCATCGAGCGCAAGTTGTTCCCGAATGTGGACTACTACAGCGCGATCGTGCTGTACACGCTACACCTCGATACCGACATGTTCACGCCGTTGTTTGCGATGGCGCGTATCGCCGGTTGGTCCGCGCACATCATCGAGCAGATGGGTGGTCGCCTCATCCGCCCGAAGGCCAACTACGTCGGCGAGATGGACCTCCCCTGGACACCGGTCGGCGAGCGCTAGGCCGGGCACTCTCCCGAAGAACCACGACGCCCCGTCAATGTACGGGGCGTTTTTGTTTGGCGGCATTTGCCAGAATTAGCCGACCAGTAGAATTTTCCCGCTGCGCCCGGATGTCTCCATGTGTTTGAAGGCTGCCGCGAAATCGGCCAGGTCGTACTCCGCTTCGACTGGCGGCACGATGTGCCCCTGCGCCATGAGTGTCATCAAATCGGTGAAAACGTCGTTGATGTGGGCCTGTGGTTTTCGCTGAAACCACGCACTCAGCCAGAAACCGCGCAGCGCCGTTTCGTTGAACAGCAGATGCACGACATCGACCGGGATAGGTTGCCCGCTCAGCAGGCCGTAGCTGAGCAGCGTCGCGCCCTGCCGCAGGCTCTTCAGCGCGAGTGTGCCCGTTTCGCCGCCGACCGCGTCGGTCGCGCCGTGGACACCGCCGCCGGTCAGCTCGCGAATTTGCTCTAAAATGCCCTCATCCTGCGTGGAAAAAGCCGCGTCGCCGCCGAATGCCAGCAGTTCGTCGACCTGTTCGCGCCGGCGCACGAGATTCACCGTTTTGATGCCCTTCGCCTTCGCCATTTGGATGGCGATGCGCCCCAGCGTGGACCCGGCTGCGGTTTGCAGCAACCAGTCGCCCTCCTTGAGTTGCAGTTCTTCCAGCAGCATCACATACACAGTCACCGGGTTCACGATCAATTGACCGGCGGTTTGGCTGCTGATGGGGTCGGGCACGGGGATGGCCGCCTGCGCCGGTATGATGATGGACTCCTGCCATTTGCCGCCCCCGCCCAACGGAATCACGCGCTGGCCGACCGCGTAATTTGTGACGCCCTCGCCCAACACCTCGACCTCGCCGACACCCTCACCACCCGGCACCGCCGGGAACGTATCCGGCAAGATGGCATACCGCCCCTGGATGGTCAGCAAATCTGCCGGGTTCACCGCCCGATGCGTCAACCGCACCAGGATTTCGCCCGGGCCGGGTTGGGGCTTGGGCACGTCTACCAGTTGGACCTGCTCTGCGGGGTTGCCAAATGCTTCGTATTGAAGAGCGCGCATAGGGAGGGAATCCTTTTTTGTGTGAGTGGTTACGGGTGAAAACGCAGGGCTATAGTAAGCAACCGCGGAGGCGTTGTCCAACGGCAGGGCGTGTAGGTCGAGCGATGCGCCAATCGGTTGTCTGCCTCACATATCTCGCCTTCGGACTCGGCCCCTACGACTTCGTCGGTTATCGGGTGTTTTACCTCCATAGTAGACCTTGTTGGCGAATTCAAAAAAGCATCTTTCTGGCTTGGATTTACTCCAAATTAGATGCTGTTTTGTGCCATTTGCCTGTCCCTTTAATATAGCAAATTAATTCGCCAACAAGACCATAGTACTTGCAAAAGTACATGCAAACGGGCGAGGCCGTGCACGGCCCCGCCCGCACTGGAGGTTAGGGTGAACTGTGGGCGAGGCTCGATAGCATCTGGCCTGCGTCCCTACGATATTCTGCGGCCTACGCCTCTTGTGGCGTGAGGTCGAGCAGCTTGTCGCCGACGACCGTTTCCAGCATGGCGATAAAGTCCGCGACGGGCATCACGCCGAGGTCGTCGTCGGTGCGCAGCCGCACTGCGACCGATTCGGCGGCTTCTTCGTCGTCGCCGACGACCAGCAGATATGGGATGTTCTGCCCGCGCGCCTCACGGATTTTGCCGCCCATGCGACCCTTGCCCTTGTCGACTTCGGTGCGGTAACCGCGCGCGCGCAGGTCCGCCGCGACCTTATCGGCGTACTCGTAGTGACGATCCGCAATCGGAATTAGCGTCACCTGCACCGGGGCAAGCCACGCCGGGAAGGCCCCGCCGAAGTGCTCGATGAGGATGCCCACGAACCGCTCGATACTGCCAAACTGCGCACGATGGATCATTATCGGGCGGGCGCGCTCGTTGTCCTCACTAACGTATTCCAGTTCGAAGCGCTCCGGCAGCGTGTAGTCACCCTGCACGGTACCAAGCTGCCAGTCGCGCTTCAGCACGTCGCGCACGATGAAGTCTAGCTTCGGCCCGTAGAAGGCCGCCTCACCCTCCTCCACAACGTAGGGCAGGCCCATTTCGTAGCACGCCTGGATGATCGCGCCCGTGGCTTGTTCCCACAGGTCGTCGGTGCCGTGGTACTTATCGCTGTTCGGGTCGCGCGTACCCACCCGCGCTCGGAAGTTATCTAACCCCAAGGTGCCAAAACTATACTGGATGAGCTTCACCACACTCTTGAACTCGCCCAGCAGTTGGTCTGGCGTCACGAACAGGTGGGCGTCATCCACTGTGAAGCCACGCACACGCGTAAGGCCGTTAAGTTCGCCGCTTTTCTCGTAGCGGTACACCGTGCCGAACTCGGCATAGCGCACGGGCAAGTCGCGGTAGCTGTGCATATCGCTTTTGTAGATCATGATGTGATGCGGGCAGTTCATCGGCTTGAGCAGGTAGCCCTCAA
>CAYSVE010000752.1:0-2995 GCA_964434365.1 uncultured Anaerolineaceae bacterium
ACTGGTTCTTCTTGTTGCCCTCCGGGCGATAGCGAATGTTCGAGCGGCGCGCCTGGAACGCCTCGGTGTTGCTGCACGAACTCACTTCCATCCACTCCTCGCTACCGGGTGCCCACACTTCGAGGTCGTACTTCTTCGCCGCGCTAAAGCCGAGGTCACCGCTGACGATTTCCAGGCGGCGGAAGGGCAGCTTCAGCTTCCGCAGGATGTCGCTGGCGGCTTCGGTCAGGCTTTCGAGTTCGTCGTAGCTGGTTTCGGGCGTGGTGAACTTGTACAACTCCACTTTTTCGAACTGGTGCACGCGCTTGATGCCGCGCGTATCGCGGCCTGCGCTCATCTTCTCATCGCGGAAGCACGGCGTGTGCGAGGCGTAATACAGCGGCAAATCGGCCTCGTCGAGAATTTCGTCGCGGTGGATGGCCGTCAGCGCGACCTCAGCCGTCGGCAGCAGGAAGAAATGATCGTCGTTGATGCTGTACACCGTGTCGCGGAACTTGGGCAACTGCGCGCTGCCGAACAGCATCTGCTCCTGAACAAGGAACGGCACATAGAACTCGGTGAAGCCGTTCTCACGGGCGTGGTCGAGGTAAAAGCTGATGAGCGCCCGTTGCAGGCGTGCCCCCCACCCCTTGAGCATGTAGCCGCGTGTGCCGTGCAGCTTCACCCCGCGCTCGAAGTCGATGATGTCCAGAGCCGGGCCGAGGTCCCAGTGCGGTAGCGGCGTAAAGTCGAACTCGCGCATCGTACCCTCGGCCTCCCAGGGCGTGTTTTCGTCCTCGCTCTCGGCGACGATGACGCTCTCGTGGGGCATATTGGGTATCCAAAGCATGGTTTCGTCGAGTTCGGCCTCTACCTCGCGAATCTGGTCGGTGAACTCGCCATGACGGTCGCTCATACCCTTGAGCGCCTCCACCAACGTGCTCATAGCGGTGTTCACATCGTCGTCGCCGCCGTCCGCATCGCCTGTGCCACCCATAAGCGCCTCGGCGGCCTCGTACTCCTGGTTGATGATGGCCGTCGCAGCCTGGCGCATCAGCGCAGCTTTGAGGGCGTCAGCGAGTTTTTTGTTGCCGCGCAGGCCGCCCATGCTCTTGTTGAGCTTGTTGCGGGTGGCTTGCAGCGTCTCCGCCTCGACGAGCAAGGCTCGTCGCTTCTCGTCGAGTTCCACAACCCGGTCGACGCGCGCCAACACATCGTCATCGGGGAACAGTTTACGCAGTCGCTCCTTGACCGTCGCGGTCTCGTTGCGAATGAAGGCAATATCGAGCATGGTGTTAAGTCCTTCCCTTCCCGTAGATTCATCCAAATTGGCTTGTTCGGTGGCCGGCGAGGCATGGCCTACGCCCCTACACGTTGCGCGCACCGAATACATCGCCCATGTGATTGGGCAGCACCCGGCACTTCTGTCGATCAACGGTTCGGCTTGGTGTCGTCGTCGTCCGTCCGTGTGAAATCCTGGTAGAGCCGTAAGGCTGCCGCCAAACTCCCCACAATCACAACGATGATGATGAGCAGGTCGAAAAACTCGCGACTAAATAGCGTCATACACTCCCTCGATCTCAGCCAATCGGCTGTTCGTTGGCAACAAAAAACGCCCCGTCCAGTTGACGAGGCGCAGGAAGGGCTGTTCGGTCGGGGACGGGGGTTCGGTTAACTGTCGGCAGAGCTAGAGAACGGCGACGCGGGCTTGGTGTCGTCGCGGCGTTGGTCGTCCTTCCAGGCTGGCAGCTTAAAGCTGAAGGTACTGCCTACTTTCTCCTGGCTTTCGAACCACATACGTCCACCCATCGCTTCCACTTCGTGTTTACACAGGTACAGGCTAAGCCCGTAGCCGAACTCGCTGATGATCTGCGGTTGGCGTGCCCGCTGGAACGGTGCAAAAACGCGTTCGGTCTCTTTTTCGCGCACGCCGTACCCCTCATCGACGATGTCGATCTGCACCTGTTCGTTGGCACGATACGCCTTCACGGTAATGGGGGTACCCTTCAGCGAATACATGATAGCATTGCGCAAAACGTCTCGCAACACGCTTGTAAGGTGCGCCGGCGAGGCCGCCACATTGATGTCGCCGCCGAGGTCTAACGTGATGCGGCTACGATAATCCTGATCTTCGGTTTCGGGGTCTAGCAGGTCCATCTCCTCGACTTCTTCGAGGAAGTCCTCCATGAAGTCTTCCAGGCTGACCTTGCGCCGCGATTCGCTGATCTGTCGGCTGAGCGCACCGGTGCGGATGTTCTCCAGCCGCTCCATGTGGTCGAGCAATTGGGCGGTACGGTACATCTGCATATCGATGAGGCGGTTGAAGCCACCGATGCGGCGCGTCAGTTGGCCGATGGTGTCCTCGGGGGTGAGTTGCCCCATACTGCTATTGATGATGTCGATGTGGCCGCGCGTGCTATCGACGGCATCCCGCACTTCGCTCCGAAAACGGTCGACGAGGCTGGTGAGGGCTGTCCAATCGGGCACGTCGATAGTCATCACCGTGAAGACCTCGCCCTTGTCGCCGTTGACGGCGGTGAGCCAACACGGGATGTGTTCGCCAGAGTGGTAAATTTGGAAGCGCACCGGCTCGAAGAGCATCAGCGCCTCGCGCCGCAGCATATCCAGCGATTGCGAGAGGTCGGTTTGGCGGGTGCCGAACAGCGTCGTCGCTGCCGACCAGCCGCCCTTCTGTAGTGCGCGCAGGTCTGGCCCGACGATCTTGCCCGCCGCGCGATTCCACGCGACAAGCTCACCATCGCTGTTGAAGATCAACAGGCCGTGGCCCAGGCCGTCGATTACTGCTTGTAGGTCCAGTGCGTCGGGAGCCATGTCCGCTTTCCTCGGGTGCGTGCCAAATCGTTCCTGCCCACAATTCTAGGGCCTTTTGGGCGTAAATGCCATTTATCCCAAAGGCCAAATTTTGGATAAGCGGGGTAGCGGTGGTTATGGGGTTGGGTGGGGCACGGGCGGGCGGGGCGCGACAGTTGCCTCGCCTGCGCCCCTACGCGTGGAT
>CAYSVE010000753.1:0-2991 GCA_964434365.1 uncultured Anaerolineaceae bacterium
CATGGCGACGGCTGGGGGCGGCGCTCGGGGCCGTGGTCCTGGGGGCAGGGGTCGCCGGGTTGCAATTGTTCGCCACCGCGGAGTTGCTGAGCAACAGTCAGCGCTCCGGCGGCGTGGATGCCGAGACAGCGTTCAACTTTAGCTACGCACCTGCCGCCACGATGAACCTGCTCGCGCCAAACATCTTCGGCAACCCGGGGCGCGGCACCTACCTGCCAGAAGGCCTGCACTACGAGTTTGCAATCTACCTGGGCGTGATAACGCTCATCGGCGCGATTGTGGGCGTGTACGGATGGATTGCACGGGCGTTCTTCCGCCGGAAGGACGCAGCCGCGCGCGAAAGTTACTGGGCCGATGTGCCCTTCTGGCTGCTGGTGACGGTGGTCGCGTATGGGTTTGCGCTGGGCGATCATTCGCCGATTTTCCCCTTCCTTTACGAAAACGTACCCACCTTCGACGCGTTCCAAGCCCCCGTCCGCTGGCATCTGTGGACAGTCATCGGGTTGAGCGTGTTGGGTGGAATCGGCGTGACGAACTGGGGCCGTGGCAAGTGGACGCTGTTCACCACGCGCTTGATGACCGCAGGCGCGGTCGGTGGGGGGATACTGGCGTTCGTCGTGCCACGCTTCGTCCTGGACCCCGAAACCGCCTCGGAGCCGGGGTTGCAGGTCATCGCCGCGAGTGTGATTTCGGCGGGCGTGCTCGTCGCAGTCGCCGGGCTGTTGACGCTCGCACAACCGCGCAAGCCGGAACTCGACGAGGCCGAAAGTTGGCCAGAAGACGAACAACCCGCCGCCGCCCTCGGCCCGAAGAGCCGCTGGCGTCCGCTGTGGTCGGTGGCGGTTCTGGTCGTGCTGGCGCTGGACCTCGGCTATGCGGCGTGGGGGCTCAACCCGACGACATCGGCAGCCTTCTATCGAGAGATGGGGCCAACCTACGTGGGACGTGCCTTCTGGCCTACCGAACTGTTGGAAACCATGCAGTTCGAGACACACCTGCGCATCGACGACTATCGCATGGACACCGACCAACTCGACGCGTACCGCATCAGCAAGCTGCCGAACCTCAACCTGCTCGATGGCGAAGCACAGTTCAACAACTTCGAGCCGCTGCAAATCGGGCGCTACGCCGCCTACGAGCGCGCACTGAATGCTATGGCCGTCACCGAGCAGGAAATCGCGCTGCGGCGTGCCGATGTGACCTACGTTGGCAACGAAGAGGGTGAGCTGGAACGCGCAGCACTCGTGACTGATTCTGCCTATTTGTTGGAGCGCCCATGCTCGGCGGATGCGCAGGAGGTAACGCGCGTGGTTATCGTCGAGGATACGTCGCGGGACATCACCAACGGGTGCCTGCCGGGCGGCGAGGTTATCGTGCCGGATGCGCTGGAAATTTCGTTCAACCACATTACCGCCGAGGTGACTGCTACCGGCGACCAATGGCTGTTTATCTCGCAGGTGTACTACCCCGGCTGGCAAATTTCGGTGGACGGCGCGGCGCAGAGCGAACGGTTCATCGCGGCGGGGGTGTTCCGCGCGGTGCCGCTCACCGAAGGCACGCACACGGTCGAGCTGGTGTACCGCCCGTGGTGGCTGTGGCCGGGGGCCGCACTGAGCATCGGCTCGTTGCTGGTGCTGGGGGTGCTGTTCCGGTCGCGGCGCAGTGTGCTAGACGAGAACAGCTAGCGACGACCTGAGGAGGGGTCTACCATGATGGAACGTCCACGCTCATCACTCATTTATATGCCGCGCGCGCAAAACCGGCGTTTGCAATTGCGCGCCTCGGAGCGGCGGGCACTGCTGCGCTTCGGCGATGTGCTGGCCGTGGTGATTTCCATCGTGGTGGCGTTGGGTGTATGGGCGTTCGTCGCCCGAGACATCGTGTTCGACCTGGGGTTTGTGCTGGGCCAGTGGATATGGTTCCCGGTGCTCATCGGCTTGTGGCTGCTGCTGGCCGGGGCCAACGACTTCTACGATTTGTATGCGGTGCGTGGACGCTTGGAGATGTTCCGGCGACTGCTGGTCATCGAAGTGCAGGTGCTGTTCGTCTATTTGATGATCTTCTTCCTCTCCCCGCGCGATGCCCTGCCGCGCCTGTTCATTTTGTATTACGCGGTGGCGTCGGTGGGGTTCATCACCGTGTGGCGGCTGAGCAGCTACACGCTCATCGGCCTTACAAGCGAGGCCCGACGCATTTTACTGGTGGGCCTGGACCCGGCAGTGAGCACGCTCATCGACACGCTGAAGGTGTACGCGCGCGATAGCTATCACATTTTCGGCGTCATCAGCAACAACGAGGAGCACGTGGGCGTGCGCATCGGCGACATCGCCGTCATCGGCACGGCAGACGACATGCTGAACTACATCCAGCGTGACCGCATCAGCGAATTGGTGCTCACCAGCACGCGCGACCTCGACGCCGACACGTTCGAGCAGGTGATGCGCGCCTACGAGATGGGCCTTTCCATCGTGCCGATGCCGCTGATGTACGAGCGCCTGACGGGTCGAGTGCCGGTGGAGCATGTGCGCAACAACTGGACAACGGTGCTGCAAACCGACCGCCGCTCATTCTTCGACCCCTACCCATACGCCAAGCGCATCGTCGATGTGGCGCTTTCGATCATTGGGCTGGCGGTGTTCGTGGTGATGCTGCCGTTTATTGCAGTGGCGATTCGGCTCGATTCGCCGGGCGGGGTGTTTTTCAGCCAGAAGCGAACGGGGCTGTACGGGCGCGAGTTCACCATTTACAAGCTGCGGACGATGGTCAACGACGCGGAGGCGCAAACCGGGGCGGTCTTCGCACAGCAGAACGACCCGCGCATCACGCGCGTCGGGCACTTTTTGCGCATCTCCCGGCTCGATGAACTGCCGCAACTGTGGAACATCCTGCGCGGCGACATGAGCCTCGTCGGCCCACGGCCAGAGCGGCCCGAGCACGTCGTGCGGCTCTCGCAGAAGATTCCGTTCTATCCCACGCGGCTGGTGGTCCGCC
>CAYSVE010000754.1:0-2989 GCA_964434365.1 uncultured Anaerolineaceae bacterium
AGCCTGTGTAAACTCGATTTTCACCTCTTGCTCCACCTGCGCGGCCCGTAACACTGTGCGAAGCAGGTCATCATCCGCGATAAACTGTGGCGTATTCACAATTTGTGCGAGTGCTTCGTCGCGCAACTCGTCGATAGCCTGGGCGGAATCGAGTTCTGCGATGAGGTTCGCCGCTTGCGCTTGCTCCAACGCGCGCACGAGGAGCGCTTCATCGGCCTGCACCACCCCGACCGGGTCGGTGGGCATGGCCGCGTTCGCCAGGGCAAAGAAGACCATTTGCGGGAGGTCGCCGCGCGCAGCCTCGGCATAGCCTGCGATGGCCCGCTGCGGCAGGCCGGTTTTGTTGGCGAGGTACTCGCAGTCGCGCGCGTCGAGTTCCGCCGCTTCGACCGTCCCCAGGAAAGGTTCTATCGCGGTTTCGACCTGGTCGTATAGCGACGGCCCACGCAACGGAATGCCCCGCATGACAAAATCGACGGTGAGGTCTTCTGGCGCGTCGTAGAACGGCCCTTGCTCAGCATCGATGATGCCCGCCGTTTCGTACAGCCGCATCAGCAGGTCGGCAGTGGGCTTGCCCTCGCGCGAGAGGTCATTCGGTGTGTACTCGATGGTGTATTTGCCAGTGCTGTCGGTTTTCTCGCGGCCTAGCTCGGTCTCTTTGCCGCGCAAATCCAGGTCGAAGGCGCGCACAGTGATGCCCGTCGCCGGGGTGCCATCGGCGAAGGTTACGGTGCCAGAAACGGTATAGCCAGACCGTGCGGCAGCTTCGAGTTCGGACGCAGTTTCTTCGTTGAACTCGCCAGTTGCAAGCAAGCCGTTGTCCGCCTGAAAGTCGGCAAGGGCTTGCGTCGTTGCCTTCCCGAAATAGCCTGCACGGTCTTCTGACTTATAGCCAAGTTGACCCAGCAGATTTTGCAATTCTGTGACCCCTTTGTTCGACATGCCCTGCCGTAGGTCGCGGCGTAGTGTAGTCATAGTGTGCCCCCCATGATGTCTCGCCCTAGCCAGGGCGCATATGTGCCAATGAGTCCGGTTTCTGGGTCCTGCGTCCGATGGAGTTGCCCGCTGTGGAAGGCCGCCCCACCCAGTGGGTAGAATTCGGTGTACCCGGCAACTGCGCCAGTTTCGTCCAGTATCATATTGTCGAGTATGAAGAATAGCCCGTCGACAGTGAGCATAGCCAACTGCCATCCCTCGTGCCAGAAGACAAGCCGTAGCCGTTCGCGGTTTTCGCCCGCACGGCGTTGCCATCGCTCGTAACCATCGAGCGTGATAAGCTCGTCGTAATCGCCAACTCGGCGCTGGACGCGTTTGCGCAACCTTTGCCCGCTCGCGTTGTAACTGAAGTAGACCACGCCGCCACCTTCCAAATCGACAAGTTGCAGCCGATCATCATAGCTCCACCGCAGTTCGGCGAGGTGGGGCATTTCGGTGGTGTTGCCGTGGGGATCGCAGGCGTAGGTGTCTGCGCTGTACGGGCCGAGGGGGTCATCGCCGGGCAGGCTGTTCGCCAAGAGGTGCCCCGTCAGCGGGTCGAGGTCGTAGTAGCGTACCCAACCGCCGCCACTTGCGCTGTGCGCAACCTTCTGCAACCGGCCAGCGAAGTCGTAATTGTAGCGCTCGGTGTAAGGCTGTAGCGGGCCATTGTACGGCAGCGTTACGGCTGGGTAGTCAACTTCGTCGCGCTGCCACGCGGCCTCTGGCCCGGCATATTCGCGGCCCCGTGCGAACACCAATCGGCCCAGGGCATCGTAGCCGAAGCGCCCGCCTGCTTCGGTCACGCGGCCTGCAAACAACAAGGATTGATCGGCCATGTCTTCGATGTTTGTGAGGTTCCCATTGGCATCATAGGTATAGGTACTGTCTTGCAGCAGCACCGTCCCACGGGTGGTTACCTTCCGCGCGACCTGTACGCCCTGGTAGATGTATCGCGTTTCGGCCCCATTGGGATACAACACCCCCAAGCGTTGGCCGCGTGCGTCGTAATCGATGTCACGGATGACGAGCACCATAATATCGCTGCCCGGCCCGTGATACCGCACCGATTGCAGCAGGCCACGCTGGTTGTATCGATAGAACAAGACCGTGCCATCGGGCAACGTATGCTCGACCAGATTTCCGAACGCATCATAAGCGCGTGCTGTCGCGAAGCTCTCGGCGGCCAACGAAGGGTTAATCGACCAATCCGACGTGCGGCGCGGGTTCTCAGTAAAGCGGCGGATGCTTTCCAGCGGGCGACCTTCGACATCGTAGCGCGAATAGGTGAGGATGCCTGCACCGTCGGCATGGCGGAAGACCTGCCCACGCAGGTTGCGGTCGGCGGCTTCGGGTTCATCTTCGCCGTAGGCGCGCTCCTCGACGAGGATTTCTGCCCGAGTGCGCACATACCGATGCGTGAGGCGTCGTATCGTGTCGTACTCATAGCGGAAACGATGTCCGCGAGAGTCCCACTGGAAGGCAGGGTGGTCGTCGGCAGTATGCAAGTACCAGCGTGCGCCACCTGCCGCCGTCCATCGATATACCAGACGCCCGACAGCGTCCCACATCTGCTCTAGCACACGCTGGCCAGCAGCGTCGTATTCCTCGACGAGCCGCCCATCAATATCGAAGGACCGCTGTGTGCTCAGTTTTCCGCGTCTGCCGTTATCCTCGATGCTGAGGAAGGGGCGCCCCAGGGCATCGAGGTGGGTGATGGTGGGTGTATTGGCAAATTCGGCACTGTCTTCGGCAGCACGATACGCCGGGTCGTCTTCGTCGAGGGTGATGCGTTCGCTGAACCACGCACTTTCGAGCACGGTGTCGCTGGCATCCCAATCCTCACGATGCCACGGACCGTAAACCGTGCGCGTGATGGTGCCATCGAGGTTTCTGGTTTCCACGTTGCGCCCGAAAATGTCGTGCCGGTGCTGATCTGCCGCTCTGGCTTCCTGCCCGGTATCGAGGTTAGACGACATGTACGGCGGGTACTCCCAATGTCCGTCACGGCCCC
>CAYSVE010000755.1:0-2985 GCA_964434365.1 uncultured Anaerolineaceae bacterium
GAACCTGGTGCTTGGCGTGGCCGAACACGGCACCTTCGACGAGGTCGTGACCCTGCCAGACTCGGTCAAAGAGATTCAGGTTCGTTTCGGCTTCGAGGGCGTCACCTCCACCGGGGAAGCGGGCAGCGAAGTACTGTTCGTGGTGATCCAACGCCAATGGACGGGTGACCTGGACGGCCACGTGCGCATTGGTCGTTACGATGTCGCCGCCGGTGAGTGGGCCTTCTACTACTACCCGCTGGAGACGCCGGCAGCCGCTGGCTGGGTGGGTCTCTCCGAAATTACCGCCATCGACGACGAGACCTTCTACATCGTCGAGCGCGATAACCAGGCCGACGTGACCGCTGCCATCAAGGCCATCTACGAAGTGTCGGTCGCAGGCCTAGAGCCGCTGGCCGAAGGCGATTTCCCGATTGTCGAGAAGACGCTGGTTCATGACCTGCTGCCAGACCTCGCGTCCACCGGCGGCGCGGTCATCGAAAAGGTCGAGGGCTTCGCAATTTTGGCCGACGGCACCGCTATCATCAACACGGACAATGACGGCGTGGACGACTCCAACGGCGAGACCCAGTTCATGCGCATCGACATGATGATGGGTGAATAAACGACTATTTTTTGCGGTCACCTCACATCGTTGAGGTGGTCGCATCAGTTTGACACGGCGTCAACCAAAAAGGCGCCAGCCAAACACATTTGAGGGGCCTACGTGGCCTCTCATTTTTGTTACTTCAATACGGAACAGCTACGGCAGCGGCACCGCGTCGATGAGATGCAGCATCCCGTTGGTCGCCTCGATGTTGCGGGTGGTCACCCGCACCTCACCGTTGATGATGATGTCGGTGCCGTCGGCGGTGAGGGAAATCGTCTCGCCGCGTCCATGTCTGCCATTGCGGTCATCATGCTGGTGGGCGATTTGCCGCTGGGCTGCACTATTTGCGTCTCGTGCCGGTAATGATGAGTATCCCCCAGATACAGTGGCATCAGCGCGTGGGTTCTGCTACCGTTTAGCCTACTCAGGTACGGGTGGAGGAACGAGACATCAATGGCCGTTATCATTAAAAAAGAAGAAAAAGAAGAAGCGCCCCAGCAGGAACGCACCTGGCACACCCAGGATGTCGACACCGTGCTGCGAGAACTCAACTGTGATGCAGACAATGGCCTCAGCGCCGACGAAGCCCAACAGCGCCTCGGCGATTATGGCCCTAACGAACTGGAAGAACGCGCCGGAACGAACCCCTTCGTCATTTTGTGGGAGCAGTTCACCAGCACGATGGTGCTCATCCTCATCGCGGCGGCGGTTGTATCGGCGTTGTTGGGTAAACCGCTGGAGACCATCGCGATTTCGGCGATTGTGGTGTTGTTCGCGCTGCTAGGCTTCGTGCAGGAGTACCGCGCCGAACGGGCCATCGCCGCGCTGAAGCAACTTGCTGTGCCCATCGTCCGTGTGATACGCGGCGGGGTCAGCGAGCAACACAGCGCCCGCGAACTGGTCCCCGGTGACCTCGTGGTGTTGGAGGCGGGCAGCGCCGTCCCCGCCGATTTGCGCATCATCGAAAGCAGCAACCTGATGATTCAGGAGTCGGCCCTCACGGGCGAATCGGAGGCGGTGGATAAGCAGGTCGATGCGCTGGGCGAGGCGGGGCTGCCGCTGGGCGACCGTGTGAACATGGCCTACATGGGCACCTCGGTGAGTTACGGGCGCGGCGTGGGGGTGGTCGTCTCTACGGGCATGCGCACCGAACTTGGGCGCATCGCGGAGCTAATCTCCGAAGTAGAGCAGGGCGAGACGCCACTGCAACGCCAACTGGGGCAGGTGGGCACGATGCTGGCCATCGCCGGTGTGGTGGTCGCGGTGCTGGTACTCATCGTCGGTGTTATTCAAAACGAACCCGTGGCCGATATGTTCCTCACAGCGGTGAGTGTGGCGGTCGCGGTGGTGCCGGAGGGCCTGCCCGCCGTGGTGACGCTCACGTTGGCACTGGGTGCCCAGCGGATGCTGCGGCGCAAGGCGCTCATCCGCAAGTTGCCTGCCGTGGAAACCCTCGGCTCGGTGAGCGTGATTTGCTCCGATAAAACCGGTACCCTCACCGAAAACCGCATGACGGTGACCGTCATCGATGTGGCGGGGCGTTTCATCGAACTTAGTGGGACCGCGAAACACCCCGCGCCGGGTCTCGTGGAGCCAGACGACAAGCTCGTGACCGACCAACCGCACTCTGTGGGGCTGTTGCTGGTGGCGGGCGCACTTTGTAACGACGCCTCGCTCGCGCCGGACCCCGAAACCGGGCGTTACTTGCCCGTCGGTGACCCAACCGAGGGGGCGCTGTTGGTGGCGGCATCGCAGGCCGGGCTAAGCAAAAAGCAACTGGAGCACTACGCACCGCGCGTGGCCGAAGTGCCCTTCGAATCTGTGCGTAAGCGGATGACGACCGTTCACAAATTGCCCGAAAACCCCGACGAATTACCCCACCTGCTCGATTCGCTTCACGATTTGAAGAGTCCGTATGTAGCACTAACGAAGGGGTCGTTGGATGGCATCCTCGAAGTGTCGACGCACATTTTCATCAACGACCACCCGGAGGCGTTCACCGACCGGTGGCGCGAGCGAATCCAGGAAGCGCACGATAAATTGGCCCACAACGGGATGCGCGTGCTCGCAGTGGCGCTTAAGCAATACGATGCGCCCCCAGACCACATCGGTGCGGAGATCGAACGCGATTTGACGCTCGTGGGTATGGTAGGGATGATCGACCCGCCACGGCCCGAGGTGCGCCGGGCCATCGCGTTGTGCCGCAGTGCGGGCATCCGGCCTATCATGATTACCGGCGACCACCCGTTGACGGCCCGCTTCATTGCACACCAGCTCGGTATCACCCAGAACATGCGCGTGAAAACCGGCCAGGACCTCGACAGCATGTCTCCCGAGGACCTCGCGGATGTGGTGAACGAGGTATCGGTGTATGCCCGTGTGACGCCGGAGCACAA
>CAYSVE010000756.1:0-2983 GCA_964434365.1 uncultured Anaerolineaceae bacterium
CCGATTTCGTCGAGGATAGCCATCGTCACCGCGTAGATGATGGGCGAAGATGCTGCGGGCGGCACGGGGAACTCCGCGCGCTCCAACAACAGTGTGCGGATGTTAGCCTGCCCGAGGAAGGCGGCTAGCGTAGAACCGGCGGCGCGGCCCCCAACGATAATTACATCATAATCGGTCATTTGGTGATCCTACCAAAAGTTACGTTCGTCACATATTAAATTATCTAAAACACGATCCTATGTGTCCATCAAAAAGTGGGGGTTTTCACCGTTTTCTTAGCGAAACAAAACAGCCGTCGAATTTTCGACGGCTGTTGGTAGGTGTTTGTTAAGCTGAGGGTTAATCGACGACCGGGCGCAGCATCACGAAGTGAGCCTGCGGGCGGTTGAGCATCGGGTAGAGGTGCTGTACCGCCTCGGCCTGGTTGTTTACTTCCAGCGTGTCGATGTAGGTGTTCAGCAGGTGCCGCACATCTTCGATGCCGATGTCATCCAGTTGGAACACATCCACGACCGACCCCTTCGCGATACGTCGCTTGATGGCATCGACCGTGAGGCCCATATCCGGCTGAATGCGCTGGTAGATCACGCCGCCGGTCATGCCTGCGCAAATCCAGGGGCCGGGGTCCCCGAGGATCATCACGCGGCCCGCCGTCATGTACTCGCAGGCGTAGCCCTTGAGGTTGCTGCGGGTGCCCAGGTTACCGAGATCGTCCTGCAACGGCGTGACGATCTCGCCGCCGAAGATGACATCGGCACCACTTAGGCGGATGCACGCGCGGGTATCGGCGTTGCCCTGTACGATGAACAAGCCACCCTGCGCGCCGTAGCCGAAGCTCTTGCCCACGCTGCCGTCGATACGGTTGCCGTTGTGGTTCATACCCTTGAGGATGGCGACCGTACCACCCGTGGCACACTTCGCGACACCGTCCTGCGCGCCACCTTCGACGAGCACGTCCATCGGCTCATCGAGGAAGGCGGCCAGGCCGTTACCTGGCACTGCCGAGTTGCTGAACGACAGGTGAATCTTCTCGATGGCGTCGGCGTTGTCGAACTCGCGGCGCTGGATAGCCCCGCTGAGGTGCGTGCCCAGCGCGCGGTCCATTGCCATCACACCTTCGTCGTCGTAGGTGAGTTCGAGGTCACCGCCTGCGACGTGCTCCGCCACGATGGACGTGATTTCGCGCGTGAGGGTGTTGCGCGGGCGTGTGAGGCGACGGCCCACACCCGGTTGCGGCGCGCGGATGGTCTGCGCGCGCACACGGCGCAGCAGGCGCGTGAGGTCGATACGGTCGTGCATCGCGATTTGTTCCAGCAGGTCGGCACGGCCCACGAGGTCGTTCACATCGGTGACGCCCAGCTTGGCCGTCCAATGGCGGATGTCCTCGGCCAGCATGTTGAACACGTTCACAATGCCGTCGGCGGAGCCTTTTTCGACGAACGGGCGGAAGGACTTGAAGCCCTTCAGTTCGGCCTCCTCGCGTGTTTTCACGTGGGTGGTGATGCCCACGTGGCAGGTGCCGTCGTGGCAGCCACGGCAAATCGTGCAGCCCACGGCGACCATCGCGAGTGTGCCAAAGCCCACGCGATTCGCGCCGAGGCACAACATCATCCCCACGTCGCGTCCGCTCTTCATACCGCCGTCCACCCACAACTCGACGCCCTCGCGCAGGCCGCTTTCGATGAGTGCGCGGTGGCTGAGCATCAGGCCGATTTCGGCGGGGAGGCCCACATGGCGCAGCGCGTGTGCCCGGGCCGCGCCCGTGCCGCCATCGAAGCCCGTGAGGTTGATGATGTCGGCTCCGGCCTTCGCCACGCCCACCGCGATGATGCCCACACCCGGCACGACCGGAATCTTCACAGAGACCTTCGCGCGCGGGTTTGCGGTGTGCAACTCGTCGATGAGTTGGGCGAGGTCTTCGATGGAGTACAGGTCGTGGTTGTTGCTCGGGCTGATGAGCGCCACGCCGGGCGTCGTGCTGCGCACCGCTGCGATTTGCTCCGTCACTTTGAAGCCCGGCAGGTGACCGCCCTCGCCCGGCTTGGCACCCTGCCCAATCTTGATCTCGATATAGTCGCTGCTGTTGAGCAATTCGATGTTCACACCGAAGCGGGCACTCGCGACCTGCTGCCCGCGATTGTGGCTGTAGCGGCCAATGATGTCCGCCATTTCGCCGCCCTCGCCGTTCACGCAGATGATGTTCAGTTGTTCGGCGGCTTCGGCGTAAGCTTTGTACGATAGCTCGCCCTGCGACCCGAACGACATCGCGCTGATGAGCACCGGCATATCGTGCCCGCCGATGCCGATGTTCACGTCCTCTGGCTTCACCCCGCTGTCAGGCTTCTGCTTAAGGCCAAGGATGTGGCGCACAGCAATCGGGTGCTTATCCTCCAGGCCGAAGAGGGTTTCGGTGTACGCTTCCAGCGTCATCTCGCCGTGGGCGACGGCCTCGGCCTTCTTCCACATCTTCGGGTAGAAGCGATCCGGGTTCGCCAGCTTGTTGCGCACCTCGCCACGAAGTTCTGCCGCGCGGTTGTCTGCATCGGCGTTGAGCGTCGTCCAGGTGAGGCCACGGCCCTCGCTGCCAAAGTAGTTCGGTGTGCCGAACAGGGTCGCCAGCGGCGTCGAGAGGCCCACACTGCTAAACGAGTGACCGTAGCCGCGAAGTTCGTGGCAGCCAATCGTCGAGGTTACTTTTTCCAGGCCCTTGGACAACACCGAAATCGTTGTTTCCAGCCCATCGATGAGTTGCTCGCTCGTGGGTTCATCCTTCGGCGAGCGCGGTGCGTAGTCCAGGCTCACGGCGTACAGCGCATAGGGTAGGATGGCATTCGCGCCCATGCTCACGCACATGGCGACATCGTGCAAATCGCGGATGGCCCCGCTGCGCAGCACAACGCCCGAGCGGCGGAGCACCTTCGGCGAGAATTCGGCGGTCCCTAGTGCCTAGTCGACGGCTGCCGTCGCGACCATCGGGTCGATC
>CAYSVE010000757.1:0-1685 GCA_964434365.1 uncultured Anaerolineaceae bacterium
GGGCAGGCGGAAGGCGTTCGCCCAGATGACGTAATCGCCGATTTGCTCAAGCACGTGCCGAAAGAGGGGTAGGCCACATGGCCAAAACCACCGCCCTATTCGACGAAACCACCCGGCGCAAGCTGGAACAACTGATGCTCATCGCCAGCAAGGTCCGCAGTGGGGCCATCAAGGGCGACCGCCGCAGCGTCAAGCGCGGTACGAGCATCGAATTTGCCGATTATCGCAACTACACCCAGGGCGATGACCTGCGTCGCCTGGACTGGAACCTGTACGCCCGAACCGAGCGCCCGTACATCAAACTCTTCGAGGACGAAGAAGACCTTGCGGTGCACCTGTTACTCGATACCTCGCTTAGTATGGATTTCCCGCGCGATGTCGAAGACCCGGACCTGCACAAGTTCACCTACGCGCGGCGGCTGATGGCCGGACTCGCAACCGTCAGCCTGACGACTAACGATCGACTGCAAATGACCGCCGTCAGCGCCGGTGAGGTGCAGCGCTTCGGCCCCGCGCGCGGGCGCGCCTACAGCGTGCGCATGTTCCAGTATGTGGGTGGGCTGCAACCCAGCGGCGAAACCGACCTCAATGGCGCACTGGAAACCTACGCCCGGCGCGAACGTCGGCCCGGGTTGGTGATGATCATTAGCGATATGTTTAGCCCTAGCGGCTTTATGGAAGGCCTGAACGCGCTCAGTGCCAAGGGGCACGAGGTCGCGGTGTTGCATGTGCTTGCGCCCGAAGAGGTGGAGCCACCCCTCGCCGGTGACCTTCGCCTCGTCGATGCCGAGACCGGCGAAGCACAGGAGGTGACCATCGACGCCGGGATGCGCGATATTTACATCAAGCGGCTGGCCGCCTGGCGCGACGAAATTCGCAAGACGTGCCGCAAGCGCAACATCCACTACCTGCCGCTGCAAACCGATATCCCGTGGGAGCGTGTGATTCTGCAAGACCTGCGCCGGTTGGGGTTGGTGCGCTAGATGGCTGTTTCGTTTACGTACAGCGCACCACTCCTCGAACGATTTCCGAACACCGTCGGCGGCCTCATCTACGCGACGGGGCTGCACAACGGTCCCTCGCCGGAGCTACTCCAGGCCGCCTACACCGCCGAACAGGCCGCGACCCTCGAGCGCATTGGTGAAACGCCCCTGAGCGAGTTGCCATCGCTGGCGGCGTGGCGAAGCATATTCAGCGCGTTTGGCGTGACGCCGACCAAGTATCGCAGCGCGCCGGAGGCCCTGTTACGGCGGCTCACCAAAAAGGGCGATATTCCGAGCATCAACACGCTTGTCGATATCGGTAACCTCGTGAGTATTCGCTACGCGGTGCCCGTCGCTGTGTTCGATGCCCGCGACCTCGGCGCACTCACCGTCGGCTTTGCCGACGGCTCCGAGACGTTTACCGCCCTTGGCACCGGCGAAGCGGAGAACCCGCCAGTGGGGGAGGTGGTGTTCGCCGACGCGGCAAAGGACGTGTACGCGCGTCGGTGGTGCTGGCGACAATCGGCGCGCAGCAGTGCCCGTGAGGACACCACAACCGTGCTCATCGCCATCGAAGCGCAGCACGAAAACGGCCCCGCCGATGTGCAAAAAGCCGTCGACGATATGCTGCCGCTGCTCAGGGAGTTCACCGAGGGTGAGGTGCGGCAATCTGGCGTCGCCAACGCGCAGGCGCCGATCTTT
>CAYSVE010000757.1:1695-2977 GCA_964434365.1 uncultured Anaerolineaceae bacterium
TATCCGTTGATAGCTAGGTTCTGTTGATATTTGTGTAAGAGACCTGTTCGCGGCGTTGCAACTTTCTAATCGCTTCCCCTTCTCCGCTCTGCTTGCAGAGCGCGAGAACGGTTGAACCTTCTTGAGCCGTAATAGTCCCCTCTCCGTTTACGGGGAGGGGATTTAGGGGAGGGG
This sequence comes from uncultured Anaerolineaceae bacterium, assembly GCA_964434365.1. Lineage (GTDB taxonomy): Bacteria > Chloroflexota > Anaerolineae > Aggregatilineales > Phototrophicaceae > CAYSVE01. The sequence goes on from CAYSVE010000757.1 coordinate 1,870, forward strand.
TTTGCTTTTTACACCTCTGCGCACCAGGCCTGATAATACGCCCGCAGCCGTGCGGTGAAGGCCGCCGGGTCCTCATGATACACACGCATCGCGCTCGGCCTCGCCTGCACGTGCAGCGCCTCGCGCCAGTTGTCCAGCAGTGTGCATAGCAGCAGAACATCCTCGCCATCGGCGGGGAGGTCTAGCGTTTCGGTCACCGCGTGGCGGAGGGTTTCCAGGTCGTTGGCGTCGCCCAGTAAATCGCTGATCTCGTGGAGGGTGTGGCCCGTCGCGTCGATGACGCCGGGCCACACCGGGCTGAGCACATCCATGTGATGCCACAGGTACTTGGTGTACTTCCGCCACTCGTGGAAGTCCTCCGGTTCCCCGGCTCGGTAAGCCGCGCTCATACGACGTTGCCCGGTTTGGTACACCGTGCTGAGGCCGCTTGTAATCGCCTTGAACCCGCGATGCTCAAAGTCCCACGTTCCGATACGCCCTTTGGCCCCGTCCAACAGCTCCACGACTTCGGCAGCGGCATCGGCCCCGTTGAAGGTCGCCTCGCTGACGCTCTCGTGATAGGCCGTCAGTTGCTCGCGCACACGCTTGAACGTGTTCTTGCGCAGTTGGCTCTTGAACTGTGTATCCACCTTGTCGAGGGTTTGCAGCATCACCGCGCTGTCGCGGACACCTGCCAGTTTACGGCCCGCATCGCGGAAGGTGATGTTTGCGTCGCGGTAGGCGGTTTCGCCGATGTCGTCGCGCACGAGGCGAACCACGGCCCGCGCCCGCTTGAAGCTCTTGCGCGCCTCGTGAACCGCCTTGCCGGGGTCGGCGCTGTCGTCTGTGAGGAGGGCGACGGCGTAGTCTGCTTGTTCCGTCATAATGCGTTTGATGCTGTCGCTGATGCGCTCGCCGCGCTCTAGTTGAAATGCCATGGTAGTTGCTCTCCGGTGATGTCACCGCGCCGGGATGGGGGTGTCGTTTACCCAGGTTGGTTTAAGATTATGTTAAGCGAGTATGATATTTCATATTGACGGGAACCGCAATAGGCTTTTTGCCGACAAACCCATCGTTGAAAACCATCACCGAGGGAGAAACACCATGCTCAAACGCGGCGACACCTATC
>CAYSVE010000758.1:0-2972 GCA_964434365.1 uncultured Anaerolineaceae bacterium
CAGGTGGATGTGTTGTGGATTAAGGGAGACCGCATCATTGCAGCCTTCGAGATCGAAGCGGATGTTGCCTTCCATGCTGGGCTGCTACGCCTTGCTGACCTCGGCCTCATGCAACTCGATGCCGGGATTCGGCTGTATCTGGTATCGCCCGCCACCATGCGCGACCCGCTCAAACAGGAGCTAAGCCGTCCAACGTTCGTGAGTATCGATCCGTCCATCAAGGAAACGACGGTATACCTCGCGTTCAACGCGCTGGATTCTAAGGTGCAGCAGTTGGATCAGTTGGGTGTACTGAAGTACATCCAGCCAGAATTTATGGACGAGATCACCGAAAGCCTCGACTAAAACCAAGTAGCGCCAATCCAAATTGACAAGGCCCTCGCACACATGTTTCGATGTGGGGGTCTTTTTGGTTGCAGGCGTGAAGGAGAGATCGCGTTGAAGAAGTGGGCTTGGATCGGCTTTTGGGTACTAGGACTTACCTGGGGGTCGTCGTTTTTGTTCATCCGTCTCAGCGTTGCCGAAATCAACGCGTTCCAGACGATGTTTACGCGGGTGGTGCTGGCTGCCATCGGCATGTTGATTATCGTACGGGTACGTGGGTTGGAAATCCCAACGGACCGGAAAACACTCGTCCCGTTGATTCTGATCGGCATCGGCAACAATGCCATTCCATTTACCCTTATAGGCTGGTCGGAAACGGTCATCCCGAGCAGCATGGCCGCCATTTTGCAGGCAACTGTGGTCCTTTTCACCCTCATCATTGCGCATTTCGTCTTCGACGACGAACACATGTCGATACAGCGTGTGGGTGGCATTGCGCTGGGCTTCATCGGTGTGATGGTGCTGTTTGGCGGTGGCCTTTCGGGGGATGCTGGTGAGGGCAACGGCCTGCGCACCTTCTGGGGTCAATTGGGTATGGTCGGCTCGTCGGTCTTCTACGCGAGTTTCCTGGTCTACAGCCGCAAGGTGCTCAAAGGCAATGTAGCGCCGATGGTCGTTGCGACGGTGAGCATGTGTAGTGCGGCGGTTACGCTCGGTATCGTCACATTGTTGTCGCCGTTGGTCGGTGGCCCGGCACCCGTTTGGCTGTGGAATGTCTCCGGCGGTGCGGCAGCAGCGGTGATTACACTTGGGTTGTTCAACACATTGTTCGCGTACGCGATGTTCTACTCTATCGTGAGTGAACTCGGCGCATCGCGCACATCGATGGTGACCTACGTGGTACCGGTCGTGGGTTTGCTGCTGGGTGTGGTCTTCGCCAATGAGCCGCTCACCGCCAGCCTGTTCGGTGGTGCGGTGCTCATTATGTCTGGTATCGGCATCGTGAATTTGCCCAAACTCCGTAAGGGGAAAATCGAAGCTGCGGCTTCTGCCTCGTAGTTACGCGGTTTTCGCGGGCCAATGAGGATACACTGGCCCGTTTGTTTTTCTGGTAGAAACACTAGCAACCGGACACTGAACAAATGATCGAGTTGAACACAGAAAAGGATGTGCTAGGGTTGAATGTGTCAAGAAACAGCCCAAAGGTATCCACCATGTTCAACTCGCAAAGTTATCGTAAATGGCAAAAGCAGCTAGCGCAACACATTCCAGACCGATGTGAAAGCCGGTTAACGAATCTGGCTCTGCTGATTGTTGGCATGTTAAGCAGCCAAAGCGTGTATCTAAGTGTGATAGCGAGAAAAGTACCGATTCGTGCCAAGAAGTTAAGTCTGGCAAAGCGGTTCGAGCGATTTTTGAGTAATGAGGCAGTCGATGCAGAAGGCTGGTATGAACCGTGGGCAAGGTGGTTACTGAAGTCAGCAGGTGGAAGTGGTAGAGTCAATCTGGTAGTAGATACAACGAAAGTGAGCGCATATCGTCGCCAATTGATGATTGCGGTTGCCTACCGTCGGCGGACGTTACCGATTGCGTGGGAATGGGTGGATTATCCACGAGGGCACTGCCCTGCAGGCTTGCAGGTGAACCTGCTGAACCGGGTGCGGAAATTACTACCTGTTGGGATGCGGGTGTCGTTAGTTGGGGATAGCGAATTCGGGAATGTGAGGGTTATCAAGCATTTGAACAAGTGGGGATGGGATTACGCGCTGCGCCAGAAGGGACGGACATTGTTTAGACAAGCTCATAGCACCGGTTGGAAACGAATTGATACCATTCAGGTCAATCGCGGACAATGTATCTGGCTCGGTCATGTTCAATTGACACAACAAGCCTGCCCGGTTCATCTGGTAGTCTATTGGAGAGGTGGCGAAAAAGAACCGTGGTATCTTGCCACCAACCAGCTTTCAGGATTGCCTACGCTTCAGCTTTACAAACGACGGATGTGGATTGAGGAGATGTTTGGCGATATGAAGGGGCATGGGGTCCATCTGGAACTCAGCCGTTTGCGCACCTCTGACCGATTATCGCGGTTAACACTTGCCGTTTGTATTCTTTATGTGTGGTTAGTCACTCTCGGCGAATATGTCCTACTTCATGGACTTCACGGAGATGTTGATCGACCCAACCGGCGTGACCTGAGCATTTTTCGGCTGGGATGGGACTGGCTTGAGCGTCGATTGGTTTTTGATGATCCCATCCCTATTCTATTGCGACCCCACTTTTGCTTGGTGTCCGGTCGCTAGAAAAATGCTCATAGCCACGTTGATCGTATCCCTATCCCTTGTTGCCGCTAATGGAAATATAACCAGCATCACCGCAGCAGCAACCCATCCGATCTGGATGTTTGCCCTGAACGACAGCCACCGCCAGCGAACCATCAGCATGTACCCCAGCACAAAGGTTGCGACGATTGTCGTCGAAGCCCGGTATGCCAGATCATTGCCGTATCCAGTATCCGGGGTGTAGCTTGCCCCGAACAGCGCCAGACCCGCCAGCAGCCCGCCACACAACAGCATTTCCAGTACGACTGACGGCGGCTCATCTTTGTAAGCATACACCCGTTCGCTGACTTAGTCGTACAGCCTGGC
>CAYSVE010000759.1:0-2966 GCA_964434365.1 uncultured Anaerolineaceae bacterium
GGGTTTGGCGTTTTCCTGGTTCAGCAGGTCTTGCAGCATCGCGAGTGCTTCGGGGTCGCTTTGCGGGGTGCGTTCGAGCACATTTGTGGCGGGCTTGTCACCCGTGGACGCATCCGCAACGGGTTCAGATTCGGCAGTGCCCTGCCCCCGCAGCCGCGACATCAGCGCGGCGAAGCCACCCGCCACCGGGGCCGATTCGTTCTGTTGAGCCGCGCTTTCCGCCGAGGCGCTCTCGGTACGGTTGCCCCGAATCGCGCGCACCAACCGCCAGGACCCACGCGCCATCAGTACGGTGAGATCGAACATGAACTTGCCCACCAACGCGATGAGTTCCGACAAAAATTCGATTATCTGGTCATCGCGGCTTTTTTTGTTCTTGTTATCGTCGGCCATGCGGGTCTCCCTCCTGTTGTCGTGCCTCCACGATCTCTATGCTAACATAGCGCCATGCCTAAAAACCCCCTATTTACTCGGCTTCTCAAGTGGGCACTGCAACGAATTCGCCCGCTGTACTTTGGGCCCGAAGTGCGCGCCCTTCGGCGACAGCCTGCCCCAACCGATGGCGTGGTGTTCGTCGGTAGCAGCAGCATCCGCCTATGGGACACCCTCGCCCACGATATGGCCCCCCACCGTGTGATTCAGCGCGGCTTCGGGGGGGCGCGCATCTGGGGTGTGGTGCGCTACGCCGAAGGGCTGATTAACGTGCACAACCCCGATTGGGTGGTGGTCTACGCCGGGTCGAACGACATCACCGGTAGCGCAACCGACCTCTCACCGGAAGGTGTTCACGAGGGCTACCGCGCGCTGATCGAAAAAATCCACGCGACAAACCCACAGGTGCAAATCGTCTACCTCGCGATTTTCCCCACGCCGTCGCGGTGGGCGGTGTGGAATCACGTGCAGCGCGCAAACGCCCTCATCGAAGCGACGACCCACACCGACCCACGCCTACACTTTATCGACTGCGGCGCGTCGTTTTTAGGGCGCGATGGCACACCAGACCGGTCACTTTTCCAGGATGACGACCTGCATTTGAACCCGCGCGGCTACGCCATCTGGGCGGCGTGCTTAAAATCGACATTAATAGGACTAATTTCCTATAAGGTTAGCTAAAAGTCGTTGTGCGGTTTGGGAAAAGTCGTGATATAAATTTCATGAAATTTAGAAACGGATGGAACATCAAACCCTAGCATGAGCATGACCAACATTCCACTCACCGACCTCGATTTGGAAGAGTGGGACCTCGAAGAACTGGACGATTTGGACGACCTGGGTGCAACCCGGGGTCGTCGCCGCCGCCAAGACGACGCCCGCCAAACCAAGCGCCGCTTTGACGACGACGCACCCAACAAGGGCAAGGTCGCGAAGAAGAAGAAAAAGCGCGCCCGGCCTCGTTTAGAAGACCCATTTGCTGATTAAGCAAAGCCCTACCTAACCCTGACTTTCCCCCGGCGATCCTCACATGAGGGTCGCCGTTTTGCTTCTGATGTGAGCGCTCACACGAATCGCAACGAAAAAACGCGCCGAAGCGCGCTGTGGGTAGTGCCACACGATACCGTGGGCCACTCGATGATTGGCCCTCACCCTCAATCCTTTTCCCAAGCAGAGAGACCTTCTGAGCGGGTCTGCTTCGGCCCCAGGGAGCGGGAGCTTGAGGGGGTGAGGGCAAAACCTTAGAACTGCACGTAGCTGTTTTCGGCCAGCACGAAGCGGTGCGTCGCCGGGACGTGGACCTTGCGGCTTTCCACGACCGTGCCCTCGGCGAGCAGGCTGCTATCGATGCGGCCATCGACGTTGCGGATGACAACGTTCTGCATCACGATGCTGGCCTCGATTTCGCTGTTTTCCACGGTGCAGTTGTCGCCGATGGATGTGTACGGCCCAACGTAGCTGTTTTTGATGGTCACGCCGTTGCCGATGACGACCGGCCCGCGCACCACACTGTCTATGATTTTGCTGTTAAAGCCCAGCGACACATGCGACGACACCTGGCTGTCGCCCTGGATGCCGTTTGTCTCGGGCGGCGGGGTGTAGGGGTAGTCGCTCATCACAAGCTGGTTGGCCTCGATGATGGGCGTGGGCTTCCCGGCGTCGATCCACCAACCGGTAAGCTTGTGTGCTTTCACCAGTTTGCCATCCTTCACCAGCTCCTTCAGCGCATCGGTGATTTCCAGTTCACCACGATCGGAGGGCGAAATGCGGCTGATCGCATCGAAGATGCTGGCCGGGCGGAACAGGTACACCCCCGCAATCGCGAGGTTGCTGCGCGGGTTCTGCGGTTTTTCCTCCAGGTTAATCACGCGGTCGCCTTCGACCTCGCCGATACCGAAGCGCGTCGGGTCGTTAACTTCGCCAAGCGCGATTACGGATTCGGCGTCGGAGGCCTCGAAGTTGCGGAAAACTTCGCCCATTTTGTCCTGGAAGATGTTATCGCCGAGGAACATCGCGAACGGGTCGTCGCCGACGAAGTCCTTTGCGAGGCCTACCGCATGCGCGAGGCCAAGCTGTTCTTCCTGCACGATGTACGAGACGTTCACGCCAAGCGAGGCCCCATCGCCGATGCGCTTCACGACGATGGAATCCAGGCTGTTCACAACGATGCCAACTTCATTCATACCGCCGAGTTTAATCATTTCGATGGCGTACTCGATGAGCGAGCGATTCGCCACGGGTACCAGCGGTTTCGGGGTCGTAAGGGTCACCGGGCGCAGGCGTGTGCCCTTCCCGGCTGCGAGGATAATTGCTTTCATTGCGGTCTCCTGTCTTTTAGACGGATCAAAGCCGGGTGAATGCTAACGGAAAGTAGGGGCACACGCCAGAGGAGCACGCCCTTTTTTTACGGCGTTAGGTCCTGAGAAGTAGATTAACGCACCCCGTAGAAGGCGTAGTTGCCATCGGCCTGCGCCGCGAGGATCGCCGTGCCGCCAGGCCGGAAGATGAGGTCGGTCGCGGCCACGCCAGAGACC
>CAYSVE010000760.1:0-2963 GCA_964434365.1 uncultured Anaerolineaceae bacterium
GTCCGCGAAGGCTACGCGCACCCTACGGGGCGGCTTTTACGCGTTTTTGACGTCATTTTAGCGAGGGTGGGGGCGTCTTACTTGTAAGTCGACAGAGCAGATGGAGTGACCAGCATGAGCACCATGCAGCAGATCAACGCAGTAGCGAACGCCCGTCAGCGCTTGTACTTCGGTGGCCCGATGGACGACGAGGCGCGGCGTAAGCTGGGCGAGTACGACGCCGAACTGGCCGTGTTGTGGGATCGTCATCGGCGTGAGGTGGCGGGCAAAACCTGGGGGGCAGACCAGCCGGAACCGCAGCGCGAACTCATCCTGCGCCGCAACGTGGCGTAGCGAAGCGAAAAAAATGATGTAAGACGGGCACGCGAATGGCGCGCCCGTTTTTTGTTACTAAGCGGTGGTGCCGCCTGTACCCCCCGGCGGTGGGATGACGAGCTTCTGGCCGGGGTGGATAAGGTCTGGGTTTTCGATGCCCGGGTTCGCGGCGAGCAGTTCTTCGAGGCTCACGCCGTGGTCGCGCGCGATGTGCGTGAGGTTGTCGCCGCCGAGCACTTCGTACTCCGATGGTGGTGGCGTTTCGCCCGCTTCGGTGGCGGCAGGCGGTGGTGGTGCGGCTGCTGCGGCTGTCGCGCCTGCTGCGGCCCCGCCGCTGCTGGCACCGGCCCCACTGCCGCCGGTGTCCTCGGTGGCACTCTTCATGATGGATTCGGCCTCTTCTTCGGCACTGCGCATTTCATTCGCGACCTGGTTGGTGGTCGTCTCGGCCTCGTCGAGCGCGTGTGCCAACCGGTTGATGCCCGGCATCAGCGTGTCGTCCATCACGTTGTAGAAGACGGTCGCGTTTTGGCCCTGCCATGCGCCCGACCGCAAGATTTCCATCTGATCGTTGATGCGTCGCTCGATGGTGCGCACCTGGTCCGCGTTATCCGCAAAGCGGCGGCTAATTTCATCGAGTTCGTCGTAATTTGCCTGAATGTTCTCTGCCACGGGTTGCTCTTCTCCCTGATAACTCTGAATAAGAGTGTACACCGGAAGTGTTCCTAACGTGCTAAAAACCTATCACGATTCTTCATCGCCCTCGTATTCGATACCGTCGATTATCGCGAGGAGGATCGGTTCGGCGTCTTCGTACGTCAGCACGGAGGTAATGACCACGCCCACGAGGAAGCGTTCATCGTCGAGTACGATGCTCATCACCGCGAAGTCGCCCTCACGATCGGGGTCGGCGTCCTCTGGGAGTTCTTCCTCATCCACCTCGAAGTCGCTAAGTAGCAGTATCGCCACCTCGCGCCCGTCGATCGTCAGCAGTTGGGTAGCGGCTTGCATCTCGTCGGTGGGTGGCTCTTGCCCGAAGGCCTCGGCGAAGGCCATGAGGACCTCGGTGGCGCTGGCACCTTCCTCAAGGCCCGGCCACCGATTGTTTCGTCCGCCAGCGAAGCCGATGATGATGGCTTCCTCGCCCGCTTCGGGACGGCTGAGCAAGCCCACGCGCACGCTGGAAATCACATTCATCGAGACGAGGCGGTTCACCGGTACGCCACCGAGCGTAAACCAATCGGCAGGGTAGGGGATGTCTACCCCGGCTAGGCGCCCGCGCCCATTGAAGGCCTCGGTGAGGTCGGGGAGGTCGGGGTCGGCGGGGGCGTCATCGTTTTGGGCAAAGGTGGGCGCAGATAGACTGAATACCATGATTGCAAAGGCTGCAATAACGCATAACCGTAAGCAAGGCATCGCCTTGCCCCAACGCGGCCCGATGATTTGTGAAGTTCTACTGGGGGTGTTCACTCGGCAAGCTCCGAAGTTGCGATTTCGACTTCTACTGTATCAAGGATGCGCAGCAGCAGGGGCGTGGCAGTGTCGGCTTCGTTGGGCGCGTGCAGCAGCAGCGCGAGCAACGTTCGCCCGTCATCGAGAGCAACGACAACCGCTGTTTGCGTGTTACGGAAAATATCGCGGCTGATGACCGCCTCGCGCCCATTGACCGTCAATGGCTCGCGGGGGGCAAAGCTGGTGATGTTCGCGCCGAGCACCGCCAAGAAGCGGTCCTCGAGCGTTTCGGCGGCAGGCACATCGTAGAGTTGCAGCAGCAGGCCCACCTCGCCCGGTTCGGCGTCGAAGGCTGACGCATTGCTCAGGCCGAGGCCCTCGGCGCTATCGACGACGTGCCAGCCCTCCGGGTGAATCGTACGGATACCGCTTTGCGTTTCGGTGAGGGGAACCGTGAGTGGGGTATCGACCGGCGGCGGGATGGCCTGGGCCGAGGCGAGGATCGCCACCATCACCGGCTCGACCTCAGCACGTTGCGCATCGTCGAGGAGCATCACCATGGACACGAACAGGTCGTCGCGCAATTCGCGGACTAACCACACCTCACCACCTGTGCCCGTCGCCCGCCCGATGCGGACCTCGTCTTCGAGTTCCATCATGACGGGGTCGCCCTCGGCGAGGGCCGCATAGGTCAGGGTGGCCTCGTCGAGGCTTTCGAAATCGGCAAGGGTGACAAACGCGATACCGCCGCTTTCTGGCACGATCCAAATTTGGTTGTCTGGCTTGCTTACGGCCCACGTCGGGGGGTGCTGCAACCGAACGACCCCGTCGGAGAAGGTCGCATCGAGCGGTGGGGCTTGCAACAGCACGGCCCCAAGGGCACACATGACGCATATGATAGAAAGGTGCATCGGTTTCTCCACATTTTTTTCACAAACCCGGCCTGCCGATTTTTTCCGCGCGAGGCGTTCGTATGATAAAATAAACGTAATCCGTCACAAGTTATTATCAAGGGAAGCCCGCCATGCCCGAAGACCTTGTTGCTTTCAGAGATAATATCCAGGTCAAGCTCCACAACATACTGGAAGAATTCGCAGAGGGCAAGCTCAACCGCGAGCAGTTCCACGCGATTTACGAGCGTTACAACCAGCAGTTGAACCTGGCGAACCAGGCCATCGAAGCGGGAGGGCGCAACA
>CAYSVE010000761.1:0-2960 GCA_964434365.1 uncultured Anaerolineaceae bacterium
GAACCGCCATCGGGCACGCTGGCCTTCATGGCCCCAGAGGTCATCTACGGCGAGGCCCCCACCCCGCAGGCCGACCTGTACGCGGTGGGGATGATCGCCTACACACTTTACGCAGGTGGCTATCCCTTCTCCTACGCCGCCGCCGACGAAGAGGCGCTTGTGCGCGCGATTATCTGCGATACGGTCGACGTTTGGCTTACAAGCATCAGCCTGCAAATGGCGGCTGTGCTCGACCAACTGCTTGCGAAAAACCCCGCCGACCGTTACCCCAGTGCCTATGCGCTGTTAGATGTTTTACTACCGATGATGGTTAACGCAGCCTGATAATATCGCTCTCTGCGAACAAGTTGCCCACCGTCAGGCCGAGCGCTGGCTCGGCGTACAGTTCCGGTGGCACGCTGATGTCGGCCAGGTACAATTCCCCAACCTGGTCTTCGACCCCGGGCATCCGAAGCCCTTCCTTTGGTAGCGCAAGCGTCATCGTAGCAACGGCCTGCATCGCCGGGTCGAAGACGGTGCCTGTGGTGGTGTCGACGCCGGAGGGCGCGTCGAGCGAGAGTATCGGCGCGGCGCTTTCGTTGGCCCAGCGGATCATGTCGGCTGCACTGCCGAACGGCGCGCCCTTCAGGCTGTAGCCGATGACGCCATCGATGATGAGGTCTGGCGAGAAGTTCGGTAGGCCTTGGCTCACGGGCACACCCATGTTGTTGAGCGCATCGTACTGATGCGTCGGTATGGGGGTGAACTTCTCCATCGGTTGGGTAACGAACGCGGTCACCGTCGCGCCGTAGTTGTGTAGCCGCCGCGCACACACGAGTGCGCCCCCACCGTTGCCGCCTGTCCCCGCGAACACGACGACGTTTTTGCCACGTGGGTCGCCGTTCAAAAAACGGCTGCGGGCCAAATGCGCAAGATTTCGGCCTGCGTTTTCCATCATCTGGATGAGTTCAATGTGGTAGTCCTCGATCATCGCGCGGTCCACCTCGATCATTTGCTCGGTGGTGAGGTAGGGTACGTCGCCGCTGTACATGTCCATCGTGTGCAATTCGACTCCAAATAGTAGACGCTATCGCAAGTGTAGCGCGGCCACCGCTGGAAAACTGTAAGCACAGCAATAGAGGCAAGTGTTTTGCGGCAGGGGCGTTTCGGTTCGGGTTGTGGGTGTTCGATGTGCGCAGGCGGGCGCGGGCTTATTGCGTGTCGCCTGCGCCCCTACGGGTTTCGATCTGGTGTGATCTATTGGTCGACGATGCGCCCGGCGGTACGAATCATGTCGATGAGTTCGACCGCTTCCGGTGTGTCGATGTCTTCTAGCGGGCGGGCGAAGGTCAGCAGGGTTACCCAGTCGCCGTCTTCGGCGTAGCGGCTCTCGCGCAGCATCTCGCTGAGTTCTGCGGCTGCGATATGCGCGCGGAAGCTGGTCGGGGCCTCATCGACACTGCTGAGCAGGTCGTCCGTCGTGATTTCGCGGCTGATCTCGACGACTTCGCGGGTATCGGCGTCTTCATAGCGGATGAAGACCTCGGCCACGGTGCCGCTGACGGTGTCGTCTTCGAGCGCAAGTTCGTACAGGGCGGTGACGCTGTGCCCCGCGCCGACCTCGCCCGCGTCGACCGTGTCGTTGCGGAAGTCGCTATCGGCGACGGCACGGTTTTCGTAGCCGATGAGGCGGTAGCGGTCGGTTACCTCTGGGTCGAAGTCCACCTGTACCTTGGCATCGTAGCCCACGACTTGCAGCGTGCTTGTGAGGTTGTTGACGAACACGCGCCGCGCCTCGTTGAGGGTGTCGACGTAGTAGTAGTTGCCGTCGCCGTCGTTCGCGAGGCGCTCCATCATGATGTCGTTGTAGTTGCTCATCCCAAAGCCGATGGTGCTGAGCGTGATGCCATCGTCGGCGGCGTCGCGGGCGGTGTTGAGGATCGCATCGGGGCCGGTGTTGCCGACGTTACCCACACCATCGCTCAGCACGATCACACGTGTGATTTCGCCGTCGCGTTGGTTGTCGCGGGCCAGTTCGTAGCCCAGGCGCAGGCCATCCTCGACGTTGGTGCTGCCCTCGGTGCCCAGCGCGTCGATCGCGTTGAGGATGCGGTCTTTGTTTGCGCCGCTGGTCGGGTCTAGCACGGTGCGGCTGCGGTCACTATATACGACGATGGCGACACGGTCGTCCTCACGGAGTTGCTCCACGAGCAGGCCGAGCGATTGCTTCACCATGCCGAGGCGTTCGGGGCCGCTCATGCTGCCGCTCACATCGATGACGAAGATCAACAGGGCTGGGTCGCGGTCCTCTGGGGCGATGTATTTGCCCTGCAAGCCCACGCGCAGCACGTAATGGCCATCGTAGCCGAAGGGTGCCGGGGCAGCATCGAGGTAGATCGCGAAGGCGTCGTCTTCAGGGCTGGGGTAGTTCCCCGGCACGTAGTTGATGAATTCCTCGGGACGAATCGCATTCGGCGGTGGCATCACGCTTTGGTCGAGGAGGTAGCCGCGCGCCAGCGTAAACGACGCCGTATCGACATCCATCGCAAAGGTGCTGAGCTGGTCGTCTTCGGTGTCGTGGAAGGGGTTCACGTCGAGGTCGTCGAAGAACATGTCTGCTGGTTCCTGGGGTTCTTCGAGAGCCGCTTCGGCCTCTTTTTCAAGAACCACCGGGTCGGCTTCGGTGAAGGTCTCGTCGGCATCGACGGCGTCGAACAGGGCCTCGTCGGCACCGGTTTGGGTGGCCTGGACGGCCAGGCTACGCCCTGCAACCTGCGATTGATCCTCGGCGGCGAAGGCCATCGCAGTGGGCATTGGCATTGCTACGGCTGTGGATGCGGGCATCTGCGCGATGTCGCCGCTTTGGGGTTGCCCCTGCTGCGATGACGGCGCACCCGCGATTTCGCCTTCGGCGATGCCGGGGCCATTCGTGGTGTAGCCGTCGGCGGGGGCGTAGTAGCTTTGGGTGGATGTCAGCGCGC
>CAYSVE010000762.1:0-2955 GCA_964434365.1 uncultured Anaerolineaceae bacterium
CCAATGAATCCTCAGCGGCTCGTGTTTTCCAAAGACTTTCGATAACCCACTTTAGATTTATCTATGGGGATATAAGGCATGTGGTGCGTGCAGCTGGATTTTGTCGGACAAAATACGGTGCGCCACCGCATGGTTGTGGTATAGTTTGCTTGTCGTATAGAAGCAGAATAGTCTCAGACAACATGTGCAGTACCGGACAGGACGTGTCCGTGTTGCGTAACGTAGCCCGTTGGGGCAAGCGTGCAACAGAAGCCCCCGAATTTATGCGTGGGGAGCGTCACATAAGGAGTAACCAGACCTGTATCACATTGCGCAATTCAATGCCGCCCGCCTCATCGCCCCACTCGATGACCCCCGCGTCGCGGATTTCACCAATGCCCTTATCGAGATCAACACATTGGCCGCGAATTCGCCCGGTTTCGTGTGGCGGCTTATTGGCGATGGCGACGACGCCACCAGCATCCGCGTGAGCGATGACCCGCTCGTCATCGTGAATATGTCGGTGTGGGAAAGTATCGACGCGCTGTATAAGTACGCCTACAAAACCCACCACGCCGACTTCTTCGCGCGCCGCCGCGAGTGGTTCACCAAATGGGAGAAGCCCTCGCCGGTGCTGTGGTACGTCGTAGCGGGGCACCGGCCTACCGTTGCCGAGGCAATCGAACGGATTGACCACTACGCCGAAAACGGCCCCACACCCTACGCCTTCGACTTCAAGCGACGCTTCACGGTAGAGGAGATGCTGTCCGTATCGTAGCGGCTGCTCTATAATGGCGCGGCGGTAGGGGGGTGGATGTGTCCCGGTGGATGCCCCGGTCTTCAAAACCGGTGGTGGGTCGCGCCGAGCGGGCCACGGTGGGTTCGACTCCCATTCACTCCCGTAAAACAAGTAGGCGCCCAACAATGACCGACCCTCAACAATTTTACGTAGCGGGCTACGTGCTAACCGTCAGCATCACCACGCCAAAGGGGCTATCACAGGGGCTGCTGCCGCCGACCATCGTCAGTGGCGGCGGGTGCATCGTACCGCGCCCTGGCATTGTCGAGTGGGCAGGTGGCGAATTGGAGAAGCTCGGGGTACCGCCCGAGAAGCTGCCAGCGGTCGAGGCGTGGGCGGCTACGGCCTTCGAAACGGAATTCGGCTACCCAGACATGTTTTACACGCTGGCAGCGGCCCGCGACTACGTGAAGCGGTTTATCCCGAACCCACCGGAGAGCCTGGCGTTGTTGGGTCTTGCTTTGGATGCTGACCTTGCCGAGACGTTTCGGCAGAAGGAGCGCACCGAAGCCGTTGGCACGCGTGGGCTATACGATAAGCTGCGCAAACGCGAAGCGCCTGCGCCGGGTGGCACGGCGCTCGGCTACGAACCGCTGTGCGCGGATGGCTTCGACTTCGCGCACACGTGGTTGTGCAATCTCCTGCACGTCTCGCTCGCTGTGGAGCTGGGCTTCAAGCCGAATGCACACGGGTTCATCGCGCACTACGCCGACGCTAAGTGGCTAGCCGACGTGGCGGTTCCGCACGGCGCAGAGCCGGGGCTGTGGCTCCCGTGGAAGATTGTGCGGTATGCTCACTTATCGGAGCAAGATTAGTGTCCGACGCTCCCAAACCCCAAAAGCGATTCACCTGGCCGATCATCGCCGTTGCAGTGGCCCTAGTTTGTGCTGCCGTATTGTATCGCCCCGCGCTCACTTTCGTGCTAGCGCTAAATTCCTTAGTGGGTAATGGTTGCCCAGCATGGTATCCGAGCCGCATCGAAAGTGAGGCCAAATTCCAATTACCACCCAGCACAACCCATCTCGAATCCTTCTGTACAGGGATGCAAGGCTTCATTGCGGGAGCCAACTTTGAGATGGATGCAGATGAGTTGGATGTGTTGCTAAAAAGCACGGCGATAACCGTGCCGCTATCATCTTCACTGCCAAAGAGCGGCTTAGGCAGTAACTATGCCGATGATCCAGTTGTGCAGCAGATGGTGACTTTGCAATTTGGGACCTCTAGCCCAGATTGGCCTGCGTCGCAAATCATACTTATCGATACAAGCGATAGTGACACCTATGTAGTCTATCTACGTCTCTTTAGGGGTAACTAACGACCGACAGCGCCCCGCCCCACAACGACCCACAGCAGCACCCATCACGCCAGAAGCAATACCCCCCGCCCGCGCCTTAATATTGCCGGTTTGCACCGGCATCTGAATTCCAAATCGACCCCAGAATATGGCACGATTACTTTCCTATGCGCGAAAATCGTGCGACATGTCAACGCTTGTTGTCAACGGTAGTTGACAAACCACCAAAACGTCACTATAGTAAAAACCATGAGCAAGAAACGCGCACCAAACAAACAATCGCCAGAACTTAGCGCCGACCTGTTTCTGACGACTGCCTTGCAGTTGGCAGAGCAATCCGGCGACGTGCACAAGCTATCGCTGCGCAACCTTGGGAAGGCCCTGGGTGTCGACCCGACTGCGGTGTATCGATACTTTCCAAGTAAAGCCGACCTGGTGGATGCGATGATGAAGCGCTTGTTGCAGGATTTGATGCCCAGCGCGGAGGAACTAGATGGCGATTGGCGCGTTCGGCTAACGGCATTAGCTCGGCGAGCGCACCAAGTCTTTTCCACCTATCCGGCGCTGACAATTCGCTTGCCATCCACCGCTTATGTAGATGTGCGAACTCCCATTGTTGACCAAATAACGGAATTTGGGTATGAGGCCTTACGGGACGCTGGCCTGGGCGATGAGCATGTTGTGTTGTTCCATGAGGTTCTGTACACCTTCATGCTTGGGATGGGGCAGGTGGACGGGCAATATGATGAGGACCTCGAAGCTGAAAGACGCCTGATGCGTGCCCACGTTGCCACCATATCACCTGAAGATTTCCCGAATGTTCGCCAGTTAGCCCACCTCATGATCGCCGATAGCCCCGCTATCTTCGATCTCTTCCTTGCGA
>CAYSVE010000763.1:0-2948 GCA_964434365.1 uncultured Anaerolineaceae bacterium
AATCGGCCATACATTGACCGGCACATCGTACTGTTCCGCCGTGATGCGCGCAGCCTGTAGCAGTGTGTCGTCTTCCTCGGCCATCTCCAGGGTGCCGTTGTAACCGCGCCAGTTCTTCAACTCGATGCCGACGTAGCCGCGCCGTTTAAGGTGTTCCTGCACGAGTTCAGCGACCTTCTCGTAGGTGATGCCCGCCGTAAACCGAACATCGATTTTGGCGTTCGCGCGGCCCGGCATATTGGTGTAGAAGCTCGGCCCCTGGTAACCGCTGTTAAGCCCTTGAATGTTGATCGTCGTGCCGATCATATAGTGCGCGAGGTGGTCCGCCATCGACTTGCCGCCCATGAAGCGGCGCACATTCATGTTAGTAAGGACATTTTCTTCCCAGCGTGGGTTGTCGTGGAAGGTTTGCACGATGTCGTCGATAATCGGGTCATCGGCGGCGTAGGGGCTATCGTGTGCGTCATCGAAGCCATCGATGGTCGCGCGTTGCTCGTCATCGAAGAGGCTTGCCAGCCCACGAACAAGTTGCATCGCAGGCGCGTCGATCCACGCAGAGTGCCCCGCCCAGATGTGATTGCCATCTAGCGTGCCGCCCCACTCACCGCCGTGGCATTCCAGGTCGGCGAAGAGGGTACCCTTGTATGCACGGCGCAACAACATCGCGCCTATAGAACTTTGTTGCATGCACGGCAACCAACAGCCATCGGCACTGGTTATCAGGTCGTGGTGCTTCTCGGCGAAACCGGCCATGCTCGGGCTGCCGATTTCCTCCTCCCCCTCAATAACGTAAATCAGGTTCACGGGCGCATCCCCGTCGACATCGAGTAACGCTTTTACGGCCATTATCGAGGCGAGGACCGGCCCCTTGTGATTGTTCACCCCGCGCCCCACGAGCACCTTGCCAGTGATGGACGTGATGCCGATTTCGGCGGCATCGACGATGGGCGCTGCCCGTGGGTTCACTTTCCACTCTTCTTCGACGAGCGGTGTCACATCGTACAAACCGTAGACCAGCAGCGTAGGTGCGTCGGGATTCTTCGATTTCACCGTGCCGACGATCATCGGGTAACCGTCCGTTGCCACGATGGCAGCATCGGGCGCGATGCTCGCGAGTAAATCGCGCGTATAGACGGCGGCTTCGGCCATACCCTCGCCGGTATCGGAGAACGATGGGCGACGCACCCAATCGCGCACCGCCTCGATCGCATCGACCTCGCGCCTGTCAATTTCGTCGTGGACTGCTTTGCGCAGGTGAACGTGTGTTGTAGTCAATGTAAGGCATCCCTGGCTAACACAAGAATTGTACAGAAGTTATTCTACCGAATCGAAGAACTCTGGCGGCTTCGAGCCGACAAACTTCAGCACCTTTTTGACGTCGTAGCCAGCCTGCTCCATTACGCCCAAAATATCGATAAGCACCCAGTTTTCGGCGAGCTTCGGTACACCATCCACCGCTTCGATGCGCCAGAAATCCATATAGCGCATACTCACCGGCTTGCCTGTCGCCGGGATGCCCAGCCAATCCTTAGCGAAAGTCGCCTCTTGTGTGCCCGCCGCAGCGACCCATTCACCTTCTGCAATCCGTACATGGTCTGTACCCACTTTGTCCGGCAGCGCTTGTATCATCGGCGCGCGAACCTCAGCCTCAAACTGTGCCACACCCACTTTCTTGCCGATACCCGCCGGGCCATCCCACACCATATCGGCTGTCCAGTAGCGTTCCATCACGCCGAGTTCGTTGCGATTCATGGCAGCGTACATCTCAGCGATGAGGTTTTTGTTGTCTTCGGGGGTCATATCGTACCTCGGTTGTTTATTTGGGCTGGTGAAGTTGCTTGAGCAGGGCAAATTCGTCGAACAGCGTCCACTCTGCTTGAATCACGCCGTCCTTGATAAGGTGATGACTCACACCCATCACTTCGATTGGGTGGCCAGTCGGTTCACCATAGATGCCGTAGCCGGTGTGTACACCGCGCATCCGCCAACGTGTTGCCGTGCGATAGCCAGTTTCCTCGTCGCCAACATGGCAGAAGTGCTCCATACTTATCGCCAGGGTGGGGAAAGGCGACAATATCGACAGAATGTACCCTTGATAGTCATCGTGGCCGTGCATTTTCCGCAGCGAAGCCGACTGCGCCGGGACCGTTGGGCTGTAATAATCGCGGACCTTGTTCAACATGCGCCAGTTCCACACCTCATCGTACATATTGCGGATGAAGTGCTCCGGGTCGAACGGCCCTTCTGACGTGGGCGCAATCGGGCGCGGCGGATACTGCCCCACCCCCCGGTTGATGTCGCTGGCAATGGGGAAGCGCACACCGCGGTCGACATCTTTGCGGGCCATTTTGCGCGCGGTCTCTACGGGGTCCAACCCCAGTTGATGCACCAGCGTGAGTTCATCGCGCACCAGCCACTCCTCCACGATCATATTCTGTTTGACGTGGCAATCGGCGATAGCCTGATACTGAATTCGGTTGCCGGTTGGTGGACCGTACAATGACCAGCCCTTATTGGTACCGATGTGGGTGAGCCGGTGCGAGGTATAGAAACCCTGCACATCATCACCGCCCCATACAACCTCATCGCCAAGTAACCGTCGATCAGGGTAAGCCGCCATCGTTCCGATCGACGCGGCCAGGACTGCATCGCGCCCATGAATCGTCTCGGTTGTTGTGTGTAAGTGGATGGCGTTGGCGTAGTAGTCGTATAGTTTGCCGATGGCTTTTTCTTCCCAAATTTCGTGCGTCACGCGGATGATGTAGTCCACGATGTCGCTGAATTTGGGGTCGAAGCCCGTCATACTGTGCAAACGTTGGCCTCCGGCATCGTGCATACGCTGAATATCGACCTTCTGTTGTAGCGTGATGAGATGGTTCGTGGGTTGGCCGTTGGTATCGGTGGGCGAGTTAAGGTTTTCGGTCATCGGTGCTTTAAGCCGCTTTCTC
>CAYSVE010000764.1:0-2946 GCA_964434365.1 uncultured Anaerolineaceae bacterium
ACATCTTCCAGGCCGACCCCTCGACCGTGAACCCCGGCGAGACCGTCACCATAAGCTGGGACGTAGAAGGCACAGACCGCGTGCGCATCTTCGAAAACTACATGGGTGGCCCTGGCTTCCTCGCTGTGCCGGTCGACGGGTTCGAGAGCCTACCATCGCGTGGCACCGCCGAATACACCGTGCCAGACATCCCACTGAATATCGTTGGGTTATCCCTGACGACCACCGAAAATCAAGTACTGCGCAACACATCCATCGACATCATCTGCCCGCACGATGTCGTATTCGACGCCCTCGTGACTACCTACGAGGTCAACGTGTGCCCACCGGTGCCCGCGCAGGAGGTGAGCATCGCCTACCAGCGCTTCGAGCGAGGCAGTATGCTCTACCTTGCCGATTCCGAATCGATCTACGTGCTGTACGATAATGGGACCCTCGGCACCTATGGTGTGAATACCTATCGCAACTTCAGCGACCCCACTGGCGAGGCCCCTGACGGCTTCGTGCTACCCAGCAGCGGTTTTGGGCGCGTATGGATGGACCCGTTCTTCGGCGTGCGCGATGCGCTGGGCTTCGCCACAACGACGGAGAGCGGGTATCGGGCGTTTGTACAGCGCTACAGTGGACGCCTGTACACGACCCGGCCCGATGGCCAACTACTGTGGATAAGCCCAGGCGACGGCTGGCGCGCTATTCGTTAGCGGCTCGCAAGCGCGCGACCGCTGCAAGCGCCTCCGGCGTGCCGATACCCTCCAGCGCATTAACCGCCGACCCACGCACGGCTTCGTGTGGGTCGGCCTCGGCGAGTGCAATGATCGGGGCCACAGTTTGCGCGTCCGCGATGTGCCGCAGCGCGAGGACCGCCGTCTGCCGGACGGTCCACACATCGTCGTCGAGTGCTGCGACGAGCCTCGGCACCGCAGGCGCGCCCACACTTGCCAACGACCCGGCGATAAACGCGCGTAGCGTGCGATCCTCGTCTTTGGCAGCAGCGATTAAATCCGGCACCAAGGCCGGATTTTGCATCTGCCCGAGTTTGTAGGCCGCCTGTCGCCGCTGCAAGATGTTGCCAGTTCGGAGCGTATCCAGCAGTTTTTGAAGATCATCAGCCATCGCGGTTTTGCGCATCCATCACGGCGACCGCCGCAATCGCGACGATGTCCTCGACATCGTCACCGGCCTGCAACACATGAACCGGCGCGCCCATCCCTAGCAGAATAGGGCCGATGGTCTCGGCATCGCCCAGGCGGGCCAGCAACTTGTACGCGACATTCGCGCTACCGAGGTCTGGGAAGACGAGCACATTGGGCTTCCGCACTGCGCTGAACGGGTAGCGATCATCGATGATGTCCGCAACGACGGCGGTATCGGCCT
Source organism: uncultured Anaerolineaceae bacterium (assembly GCA_964434365.1). Classification (GTDB taxonomy): domain Bacteria; phylum Chloroflexota; class Anaerolineae; order Aggregatilineales; family Phototrophicaceae; genus CAYSVE01. Next base: position 1,375 of record CAYSVE010000764.1, read on the forward strand.
GCATTTCGCCGTCGACAGCGAGGTCGGGCCGCTTCGTCTTGATGATTTCCACGGCTTCGCGGACCTTGTTGCTCAGCGGGTGCGGCGCGCTGCCGAAGTTCGAGAAGGACAGCAGTGCCACCTCTGGCCAAATGTTCAGGTTCGTTGCGAAGTCCGCCGCGCTGATGGCGATTTCGGCCAGGGTTGCCGCGTCGGGGTCGATGTTCACGGTTGCATCGGTGAAGAAGTAGACATTCCCCTTGATGATGACGATGTACACGCCGCTGGCATGCTTTACACTCGGGTGTGTGCCTACCACCTGCAACGCGGGTCGAATCACCTGCGGGTACTCCGCCGTCAGCCCGCTAATGAATGCATCGGCATCGCCACAAACGAGCATCATGGGGCCATAGAAGGCTCGGCTACGCAGCATACCGCCTGCAACTCGCTTCGTGACGCCCTTGCGCGCGCGCAGTTTGTACAGCTTTTCGAGGTAGGCTTCCCGCCGTTCATCGATTGCGGGGTCGATGACCGTCGGCTCGAAGTTAAGGCCGAGTTCGGCGATCGTCTCGCGGATCTCTTCCTCGCGGCCCAGCAAAATCGGCTCGGCGAGGCCTTCATCTTTGACGAGAGCCGCCGCACGGATGATCTTGCTCTCCTCGCCTTCGGCAAACGCGAGGCGCTTCTTCCCACCACGCTTGGCCCGGTTAACGATGTCGTTGCGTACCTGTCGCCCATGCCCCTGCCGCCGCACGAGTTCATCGCGGTATTCCTCAACGTCGATCTCGCGGCGGGCCACACCACTCTCAATTGCGGCTTTCGCGACCGCCGGGGCCACATACAATAGCACACGCGGGTCGAACGGCTTGGGGATGAGGTAATCGCGCCCGAACTTGAGCGCCGTGAGGCCATAGGCATTAAGCACGCTATCGGGGACATCCTCGTGGGCGAGCTTCGCCAGTGCATGCGCCGCCGCGAGCTTCATTTCCTCGTTGATTTGCCGCGAGTACACATCGAGCGCGCCACGGAAAATGAACGGGAACCCGAGCACGTTATTCACCTGGTTGGGGAAGTCGCTGCGGCCCGTGCCGACAATCGCATCGGGGCGGACGCTGCGTGCGACATCGGGCATGATCTCTGGTGTGGGGTTCGCCATCGCGAGGATGATCGGGTCTGGCTTCATCTTCTCGATCATCTCTGGCTTGATGGCCCCCGCCGCCGACAGGCCAATGACCATATCGGCACCATCGAGTGCTTGGGCGAGGGCGCGCGCGCCGCCCGCCTCGTTGGCGAATGCGCCCTTGTACGGGTCCATATCCTCTTGCCTGCCAGGGTACACCACACCGTACAGATCACACATGACGATATTCTCGCGCTTCACACCCAGCGTGAGGTAGAAATTCGCCGTGGCAATTGCTGCGGCCCCTGCCCCCACTACCACGATACGCAGCTCGGATAATTCGCGGTTGGTCACCTCGCAGGCATTGATGAGCGCCGCGCCGCTGATGATGGCCGTGCCGTGTTGGTCATCGTGGAAAACCGGGATGTCCATCAGCTCTTTGAGGCGCTCCTCAATGTAAAAGCTGTCCGGGG
>CAYSVE010000765.1:0-2940 GCA_964434365.1 uncultured Anaerolineaceae bacterium
GATAGAAATCAAATTGGTGGGTATGTACGCGGAGATGTTCTGTGCTTGTGTTTCGACGATGGGCAGCGCCGTTATGGAACCGCCTTTTTCACCCCGTAAGTTGGTAGCACGCTCTAGCAAGCGTGAGTGGGTATAGAAGATGTCTCCGGGGTAAGCCTCACGACCGGGTGGCCTGCGTAGCAATAGCGATAGTTCGCGGTAGGCGCGCGCGTGTCGCGTCAGATCATCATACACGATCAGCACATCATGACCGTTTTCCATGAAGTACTCACCGATCGCGGTTGCGGCGTAGGGTGCCATCCATTGGAGGCCGGGGGCGTTCTCCCCGGCTGCGACCAAAACGACCGTATAATCCAGGGCTTTATGGGTACGTAACTTGTCGATGATCCGCGCGAGCTGGGAACCCCGCTGGCCGATGGCGCAGTAAACGCAGAGTACATCGTGATGACGCTGATTGATAATGGCGTCAAGCGCGATGGCAGTCTTCCCTGTTTGCCGATCACCGATGATCAACTCACGCTGCCCACGCCCAATGGGCAGCAGGGCATCCACCACCTTGATGCCAGTTTGTAGCGGTTGCGTCACGGGTGCACGCGCCATAATTGCAGGCGCGTTGCGTTCGATAGGATATGACACGCCGGTAGTAATTGTGCCAAGACCGTCAAGCGGTTTACCCGTTGCGTCGACCACACGACCCAATAGAGCTTCTCCTACTGGCACTTCGAAAGTTCGACCGAGCCGGCTCACTGTGGAACCAGACCGAATACTGTTTTCGTTGCTGAGGACGATCACCCCAATTTCGTCTTTATCCAGGTTGAACACCCAACCGAACGATTCATCATCGAACCGAACCAGTTCCTCAGAGCCGACGTTTGGAAGGCCAGAAACACGGGCTACTCCCTGGCCCACAGTTCTAACGACACCAATTTCCTGCGGTTCGACCGTTGGTACCGTAGCGTTGCACACGTGCCCTAACGAATCGAGGGCGCTCGCCAGGGTTTGCTGCAACTGGGTCGTTATGTTTTCGTCACGCACCGTTGTTAATCGTGGTTGATCCTGTACCATTTTCTGCACCTAGCTTATCTGCAATCACCCGATTGGGCGCCTGGCTGGTCTTTCCACTGATCAATTGTATGAACCGCAACCGCATCCTGTCGATTGTGTCGCCAGCTTCCCATGTGACCTGGTAGGCACCAGTCGACAAGCGAATCCCGCACAACATCGTCGGGTCGACACAGTAACTGAGGTCAGCAGTTTCTCCGATTAGGTTGCTTAGCTGGGTCTCTAGCGTGTCGCGTAGCTGTCTCGAAACGATAAAAGAGGTCGTCACGGTAACGGCAGTTCCCTTTAGTGCGCAAAGAATTTGTTCACGGGTGGATTCCTCCGCAGTCGTGATCTGACCCAACAAATGCGCTATGATCTGTGCTTCGAGGTCGGCATCGGCCACGTTCGCGATAATTGTGCGGGCCACATCGAAGGCACCCCGCCCTACTTCGCGTTGCACATTTCGTAGGAATGCTGTTTGTTCCTGCTCGAGTGTCGTCTGCCAATCGTGCTGCATTGCATCAACTTCGGCGCGCGCTTGCCGAATCATTGCTCGGCGCGCCTCCAGGGCATCTTCTTCCGCCTCTCGCAGCATGCTAATCCGATTAGTCTCAAGTTCGTCGCGTAACGTATGATACCGCTCACTTTCGGCGGCGACCTCACGCAGCCTGCTATCAGCTTCCTGTAGACGTTGCGCAATCGCTTGCTCACGCTGGTCCATAGCGTTGAGGATAGGCGTGTAAAGAAAACGCTTCAGGAGCCAGAGCAGCATCAAAAAGTTGACGATTTCTACGAATACTGTGAACCGATCGATTGTCATCGTCTTTTACCCTTCCAGCAATGCGCTTAGCAGCTCCCAGAACGGGTTGAAAAAAATAATAATCATGGCGACAACGAAGCAGTAAATCGCTGTCGATTCCACCAACGCCATGCCGACAAATAGGGTGCGGCTAATCGCATCGGATTCATCGGGCTGCTGAGCAATCGCCTGTAGGGCCTGCGCCAGGGCGCGGCCCTGGCCAAGTGCCGGGCCGAGTGAGCCGATCGCGATTGTCAACCCGGCGGTGACGATCGATGCGATGCTTACCAGGGTTATGCCGTCCAAGTTATTCATTATATTTTTCTCCAGCCAGTAAAATAAATCGGCATCAACAGCTTGTTACAAATCACTCGTAGCCCCGCCGATGTACACCAGGGCCAAAACAGTAAATATGTAGGCTTGGATGAAGCCGATCACCAAGCCAAATAACTCCAGAAAGGCCGGCACGAACAAGGGGATGAGGGAAAGCATGATCGCGACCAGTATTTGCCCGCTCATGATGTTGCCAAACAGGCGCACCGACAACGACAAGGTTCGTGAAAAGTCGGAGATGAGGTTGAACGGCAACATGATTACGTTCGGCTGTATGTAATTGCGAAGATACCCCACCAGGCCTTTCTTCTGAATACCATAGACAGGCACAGCAACGAATACGCACAGTGCCAGGGCTGTCGTAAGCGAGAGCGACCCTAATGGTGAACGGATACCTGGCACGATGCCGACGACGTTCGACATTGCAATGAACAAAAACAGCGATCCTGCAAACGGCAGGTAGGGCCTGGGGTCTTGCTCGGTGATCGCGCGTGTCTCGTCGTGAAGGAATGTTACATTTGCCTCAAGCGCCGACTGCCACCGGGTGGGTGCAGTAGGTGTTTCGGTGGACAAGCTGTGAGTTGCTAGCCAGGCCCCCAACACAAGCAAGAACATCACCACCCAGGTGAGCACGATGGTTGCATTGATCGCGAACGGACCGATTGAGAAATAAATGATGCTATCTGGGCTAAGTTGCATTTTGTGCGTTGGTTCAACCTTTTTGGGGTTACAACTTCATCCGCATGCCAAGAAAAGCGGCTAAC
>CAYSVE010000766.1:0-2935 GCA_964434365.1 uncultured Anaerolineaceae bacterium
GGACTTTCTACTAAACTCACACATATACACACATAAACACAAAACGACGGAGTTCATGTCGAACCCCGGCGCGTGGATTGGGCTAGTCGATTGGCAGGGTTAGCTGGTGGGCGTCGCCAACGTCACCGACTCGTGGATGTAGGTGGGGCCTTCCATCATACGGCGAACGGGGCACTTGGTGGCGATGTCTTCCAGACGGGCGATTTGCTTCTCGTCCAAATCGCCGTGGAAGGTGAGCTTCTGCGTGATTTCGTGCACGAACTTCGCATCGCCGTCGTAGCCCTCGTAGTCCTTGGCGTTGAACTTCTCCAACGATAGTTCGATATCGACTTTTTCTAGCGGCCAGCCCTTGCGGTTGGCGTACATATGTAGGGTGATGGTGGTGCAGCTCCCCAGCGCGCCCAGCGACATTTCGGTGGGCGTTGGCCCCATGTCGGTGCCGCCATCTTCGATCGGCTCATCGGCGTGCCAGGTGTGCCCCCCCGCCGTGACGATCGTTCGATACCCCTGGTCTGTTGATACGGTTACAGCCATAGCTCAGGTCCTGTATTTACTCGCTACATGTAAGTTAGACGTTTCCTCAATTATCGCTCTTACGGTTGGGCGCGCCACTCGAAAAAGGCACCACGATGGCCGTCGTTTGCCACACCTTCCCAATCAGCTTAGCGCTTATCCAACGTGATGAGGCCCGCCTTCGCGCCCTGCTGCTGCGACGGGGTGCCGTTCTCGGCATAGCAATCGAGGATGGGCCGCGCCTCCTCATCGAGTTTCGCGAACTCGCGCGCAGCGGCGATTTTCTCGTCGGGGTCGGGCGCGCTGTGCCGAAGGATCGCGCGCAGCACGCGCCGCTCTAGCACGCGGTCGAACTCGCCGGAGGTCTTCGGTTTGGCGAGGGCCATCACGTACGCGCGCACATCGAACTTCTCACGCTCCGGTTCGGGTTGCGACGTGGCGTCTGCGGTGGGTTGTGCGGCTTGCGGTCGCGGTGGTTTGATGGGTTCCGGGTCGTCGCCGGGCATGTTAAGGAGGCCCTGTATGGCCGCACGCCGTTGAGCCTCGCTGCCGTTGTCGCGCCAGTGCCGTAGAATCGGGCGCGCTTCGGGCGGCAGGCTCTTGAACTCGCGCGTGGCGGCGATCTTCTCGCCGCGGTCGGGGGCATTCATGCGCGTCATCGCGCGGAGAATGCGTTTTCCAGCGCGTCATCGAACTGGCCGGAGACTGGCGGGTTGCTCATGCCTTCGCGGTACGCGTTGGCCTGCGCCTGAAAACGCTCGCGTGCTGCCTTCATGCGCTGCTGCTGATTTTTCGAGGCGTTCGGGTCGATGTATCGACGGCTGCTCACGGCGCGCTTCGCTGCGGCGAGCAGGTCCTTTGGGGCGTCTTGTGGCTTTTCCAGGGCATCCGCCGCGCGCGCGTCGCCGACCTGTTGCAGCATCACGAGGGCGGTGCGGGTCATGTCGGGGTCGTTTTCTTCGAGCGCAGCGACGAGACCCACGGTCGCATCGGCCCCGATGTAGTGCAATTCTGCGAGGGCTTCGTCACGCAGGTCGTCGTCCATCACTTTGAACAGCAGGTTCCACCTGACGTAGGCTTTCCAGCTATCGGCATTGCCGGTTTTGGCAGGCATCTCGGCGGGGAGCGTGCGACATTTCGCCCACAGGTCTGCGCTGAAGTTGGTCGCGCGCCACTCCTTCGGCAGTTTGCCCATCGTTTTGAGGACGTTCCACGCCCGGCGGGCGGTTTGCTCGTGGTTGTAGCCCTCCAATAGCTTGATGAGAAAGCGCGCCGCCCAGTCATCGCGGATGGTGTCGAGCACGATGATCATGCCGCGGCCTTGTGCCCGCCCCTGCCGAAAGTGATACGCGAGGTAAGGCTTCGCGGCATCACCCATCGTGCGGATTTTCTCCAGGCCGTCGGGGATTTTGTGACGGTCGCCGCTACCGACGATGCGCACCGCGTCGATGAGATCGTTTTTTTGTTTTTCGGTGAGTGTGTTCACGCGCTGGTTCCGTTCTTTGGGTCATGTTTCCCCGTATCGTATTGAAACCCGTTCATCGGGGCAAATGACTCATGCGATGCTAGCGTCAGGCTCAGGCGGGGGTTATTCACAACTTTCACACTGTAGTAAATGTATTGAATGAAATCAAGCGGAGTGTACCCATGCAAGATGTATTGAACGGTCAGGTTCATGTCACGACGGATTCCGAACGCATCGAAGCCATGCGCATCACACTGCCGACGCGCGCCGGGATGATCGCCGGGTTCGCCGGGGCGCTGGCGGTCATCGCCGTCGTGACGGCTGTTGTTGTCGCAGTGGGTGAAGGTCTCTTCACTGCGCCACGTGTGATCGCAAGCGCGATTTATGGCAATATGGTAACCGGCTTTCTCCCGGTCGTGGTTGGCACGCTCATTCACCTGGTGACGGGTACCCTGCTGGGGGCTGGCTTCGCGCAGGTGATGCCACGTGTTTACCGCACGCTATGGATGGTCGCCGGGATCTTCTACGGTATCGCGGCGTGGATCGTGAGCAGTGTCGTCGTGTTGCCGATCATCGCGCCTGCGGTGCTAAGCGAGGCCAACTACGCCGTACTGCTGATGGCCCACATCGCCTACGGGGCTATTCTCGGTGCCCTCGCCGCGACTTATGGGCTGTGGTGGGGCCGCCGCAACGATCCCGAGCGCATCACCTACTAGCAGAAGCCCCACGCCGGCGATGGGGTGCACAGCCGCGTGCGCCCCACCCGCCCGATGCGAAAGACCAAACAGCCTATTACCCCTTCACCGCGCCGACCAACAACCCGCGCGCGATGTACCGCTCCAAAAACAGTGCCACCACGATAATCGGCCCGATCATCATCATCACCAACGCAGAGATGTTCCACCATTGCGGGCCACGCGGCGCATTTTGCGATACCACCAGCATCGGCATGGTTTG
>CAYSVE010000767.1:0-2906 GCA_964434365.1 uncultured Anaerolineaceae bacterium
GTATCGGTTCGCTCAGATTTGAGAACGGCTACCCGAGCGACTCCACGGTGAAGAAGCTCTACGAAGAGCTCGATTTTCAGCGGGCGGTGCAAGCGTACATCTGGGGCTTGCCAATGGCTGAGATGGCGGAGTGGAAGAAGGCGCAAAAAGACATCTTCAAAGCCGGAACCAACGACTTCGTCACGTATCTCGACCGCCGCGCGGACGACACGGCGTGCTCCGTGTCCTACAGCTCCGGTCTCGACCAGAGCACGATCACGCTCCCCTACACGCCCCGCACGACCTGCACTATCATCCGCCGCTGTTTGCACACAGCCGAGATTTCTGCCCGTGAGACGCCACCTCAACTTCTGGACCGTGACCGCTGCTGTCATCGCGATGGCCGGTATTTTCGCGCGCGAGGTCGGGGCGTGGCTGCCGGGGGGGTTGGTGTTTGTCGGCGCGTGGCTGCCTTTGAATCGGTTGCGGCGGGTTGGCCTGTACTGGCTCGCCGTGATGCTGTTGGCGATGTGTGCGGGCATCGGCTGGATTGCCCTCGTGCAGCCCTCGCTCGCGGAGCCGGTGGGTGTGCGCGGCTGGGTGTGGCTGGGCATCGGCGTGTGGATAACGCTGTACTTGCTGACGTACCGCATCGACGAGGCGCGCGACACGATTTCGGTGGGGCGTTGGGCCGGGCTACTGGTGAGCCTTGTGACGTTGGCACTGCTTCTGTTCGGTGTGGAGTTGGCGCTGCGCTACGTCTTCGTGCAGACCGATAGCTTCGGCACATCGCGTATGTCGCAAACGTGGAAGGCTGCTTACTGGGAAACCAACAGCCGCAACATGCGCGACATCGAGCAGGTCATCGCCGCCGAGACACCGCATATCGTCTTCACCGGCGATTCGTTCACGGCGGGGCACGGCCTCAACGACGTGAACGACCGCTACGTGAATATCGTAAGGGCGCAAGCCGCCGTGCCGGTCGTCATGCTGGCCGATAACGGCGCCGATACGTTTTTGCAGGTGCAATGGCTGCGCGACTACCCACACACGCCGGAGGCGCTGGTGGCATCGTACTACTTCAACGACGTCATCCAGGCGTACATCGTCGAGCATGGGCCGTTGGCCCGCGCCGAACCGCCGCCGCCGCTGGTGTCGCAGTTTTTCATTTCAGACTTTCTGTATTGGCATGCCTTCAACCCGCTCGATGCCTCGTACACCAACTATGCGCAAACCCTCGTAAGTGCCTACGATGACCCTGCCGTGTGGGGTCTTCACAGTGCCGACCTTCGCAGCCTGGCCGACTGGGCCGCCGAACGCGATGTGCCGCTGATACTGCTGTTGTGGCCCAACCTCGCCGACCTCGATGTGGCCGCGCCCGCGCTGGAAAAAGTAGGGGCGTTGATGACCGAGCAGGGCGCAACCGTCATCGACATGACGCCGCTGGCCGCCGAATTGCCAGTTCGGGCGCGGGTCGTCAACCCGTTGGATACCCACCCCAGCGCAGCGCTCCACGCACGCGCCGCGCAGATCATCTTACAGCAGTTAATTTATATTGAGGCGATACAGCAATGATTTACATATGGAGTGTTCCGTAAATTATTGCCCACCCCCTTTGAAAACGATTTCATAGGGTGTATCCTGAGCATAGATTCGTTTCATCATCGACAAACGCGAGCACACCGTTGCCTGTAGACGTATATTGGGCTGTCGAAAGTCCGCGTATTCTACGCGTCGATTTTGTCGGCCCCTGGACACTAGAAGACCTCTCGGCGATCCTCCAAACCGTGGAAGAATACGTGCTCCATGTCATCTACACGGTGGATGTGGTGGTGAACTTACAGCGCAGCGCAGCGCTCCCGGCTCGCCTGTTGTCGCTCTCCCGCGAGTTCAATGCAGTGTCTCACCCCCACTACAAAGGCCGCGTCTTCATCATCTGCCGAGACGACACATCGGATACCCTGCTGCGTATGCTCGCCAGGATGGCCCCTCGCTTTGGGCGGCTGATGATGGTTGCCGCAAGCCCCGAACACGCCTACGAGATGATCGCCCGTTACTACAAAGACGACCCCACCCGTGGACTGCCCGGCAGGACATTTGAGTGACATTTGACACGGGCCAAAGCCTCTAACTTCACATAAACTATCAACAGGCAACTTAATATAGATTCTGTGGGGGGAAACGCAGGATGTCACTGCAATTTAGTTGGGAGGGTGATCGTATTTTTCGGTGCGTTATTACCGGTCAATGGACAGTTAACGACGCCAGGCACCTGCTGCGCCAATATGCCAAAGCACTCGCAGACCACAAAACAAGCTTCGCCCTCGTCATCCAGTTCGAGAAAGCCGACGCCCCGCCCAACGGGCTGCTTTCGTTGGCGGCCTACGCTAACAGTGTGATACCCCAGAGCCACCCGGGTGCCATCGTCGTTATTAACGCTGCGCCGTTCCTTTGCTCGTTGCGGTCGGTGCTGGCTGTGATGGCCCCGCGCCTGATGCGCCGGGTTTACTGCGCGGGCACCGAGGCCGAGTGCCGGCGCGTCCTTGCGCGGCTGAACAGTGACGGGCAGGATCGCCAGGGCATTTCCAGCATCGCCTGAGTCGTTTTTCGGCAGGAGGCAACGGGCCTCGCCAGGCTGGGGTCGCGCGCGCGGGGGGGGCGCTGTATGCTTACGAGTGACATCGTTTAGCAAAAAGGCCCCAGCCGTGCAAAAACGCGCCAACACCCAAAAGGACCGGTCTGTACCCGACTACGCGCATACGGTCGTTGTCCCCATCGCCAACCCCGAAACCGCGCCCCGGCTACTGCAAATCGCCTATGCGGTGGTTCGTGCCGACGGCGGCACAATCCACCCACTGGTGGTTATTTTGGGCGATGCGGACGCCGAAGCGAACCTGCGCAAGGTAAGCAAACTTGAGGAAATCGTC